>NZ_JBHUYJ010000029.1:4793-13687 GCF_042668715.1 Streptomyces sp. NPDC057271 | reverse complement strand
AGGGAGGAGACAAAAGAGAAGATAAACCACACGCGCAGATATTTTTTGTTCGCCAGGCCGGCTGCCCCCCACGGACGCCCCCCCACCCCCGCCCCGGAGGGTGAAGTCACCGAATTTGACCCCTTGAGGCACCGGCCCGTAACCTTGACCGTCGGCGTGTCGTAAGACGCGCCACCCCCCTGAGCACCCTCCTCCCGGGCTTCCGGGAGAGGCCGCTCGTCCACTTCCGGATCGCCGCGGGCTTCGGCCCGCGTGAGCGGCTGGCATCAGGGGACCGTTCCCGAGTGAGAGAGAGATCCGCGTGTACGCCATCGTGCGCAGCGGTGGTCGCCAGCACAAGGTTGCTGTCGGCGACATCGTTGAGGTTGACAAGATTTCCACTGCCAAGGTTGGCGACACCGTAGAGCTCTCTACGCTGCTCGTTGTCGACGGCGACGCCGTGACCAGCGACCCGTGGGTGCTGGCCGGTATCAAGGTCACGGCCGAGGTCGTGGACCACCACAAGGGCGCGAAGATCGACATCCTTCGCTACAAGAACAAGACCGGCTACCGCCGTCGCCAGGGCCACCGCCAGCAGTACACGGCGATCAAGGTCACCGGCATCCCCGCGGCTGCGAAGTAAGGGACTGAGGAGAGATGGCACACAAGAAGGGCGCATCGTCCACCCGGAACGGTCGCGATTCCAACGCTCAGCGGCTCGGCGTGAAGCGCTTCGGCGGTCAGGTCGTCAGCGCCGGTGAGATCCTGATCCGCCAGCGCGGCACCCACTTCCACCCGGGCGCGGGCGTCGGCCGTGGCGGCGACGACACGCTGTTCGCCCTGCAGGCCGGTTCGGTGCAGTTCGGCACCCACCGTGGCCGCAAGGTCGTGAACATCGTTCCGGTCGCCTGATCGGTTCTTTCGCGGAGGCGGACCTCACTTCCCGGCAGGGAAGCGGGTCCGCCTTTCGCGTGTTACTAGATAGACATTCCACCTCGTAGTACCCTCCCCCAGCCTCCGGCCGGGGGGACCCCCGAACTGGAGGCACAGAACCATGACCACCTTCGTGGACCGCGTCGAGCTGCATGTCGCCGCGGGTAACGGAGGCCACGGCTGCGCCTCCGTACACCGGGAGAAGTTCAAGCCGCTCGGCGGCCCCGACGGCGGCAACGGCGGCCGTGGCGGCGATGTGATCCTGGTCGTCGACCAGGCCGTCACGACGCTTCTCGAATACCACCATTCGCCGCATCGCAAGGCGACCAACGGTCAGCCCGGCGCCGGCGACAACCGCTCCGGCAAGGACGGCCAGGACCTCGTCCTGACCGTGCCCGACGGCACCGTCGTCCTCGACCGGCAGGGCAACGTGCTCGCCGACCTCGTCGGCCAGGGCACCACCTTCATCGCCGGCCAGGGCGGCCGCGGCGGTCTCGGCAACGCGGCGCTGTCCTCCGCGCGCCGCAAGGCCCCCGGCTTCGCGCTCCTGGGCGAGCCCGGTGAGGCGCGGGACATCGTCCTGGAGCTGAAGACCGTCGCCGACGTGGCGCTGGTCGGCTACCCGAGCGCCGGCAAGTCCTCGCTCATCTCCGTCCTGTCGGCCGCCAAGCCGAAGATCGCGGACTACCCCTTCACCACGCTCGTCCCGAACCTGGGCGTCGTCACGGCCGGCTCGACGGTCTACACGATCGCCGACGTGCCGGGTCTGATCCCCGGCGCCAGCCAGGGCCGGGGCCTGGGCCTGGAGTTCCTGCGCCACGTGGAGCGCTGCTCGGTGCTCGTGCACGTCCTGGACACGGCGACGCTGGAGTCCGACCGCGACCCGGTCACCGACCTCGACATCATCGAGGAAGAGCTGAAGCAGTACGGCGGTCTCGAGGACCGCCCGCGCATCGTCGTCCTCAACAAGATCGACATCCCGGACGGCCAGGACCTGGCGGACATGATCCGCCCCGACCTGGAGGAGCGCGGCTACCAGGTCTTCGAGGCGTCGGCCGTGGCTCGTACGGGTCTGAAGGAGCTGTCCTTCGCGCTGGCCGACATCGTCGCCAAGGCGCGTGCGGCCAAGCCGAAGGAGGAGTCGACGCGTATCGTCCTCCGCCCGAAGGCGGTCGACGACGCGGGCTTCACGGTCACCTACGAGGAGGCCGAGGACGTCTACCGGGTGCGCGGCGAGAAGCCGGAGCGCTGGGTCCGCCAGACCGACTTCAACAACGACGAGGCCGTCGGCTACCTGGCCGACCGACTCAACCGTCTGGGCGTCGAGGACGCGCTGATGAAGGCGGGCGCCCGTGCGGGCGACGGCGTCGCGATCGGTTCCGAGGACAACGCGGTCGTCTTCGACTGGGAGCCCACGATGATGGCCGGCGCGGAGATGCTCGGCCGCCGCGGCGAGGACCACCGCCTCGAAGCCCCGCGTCCGGCCGCGCAGCGCCGCCGCGACCGCGAGGCGGAGCGGGACGAGTCGCAGCGCGAGTACGACGAGTTCGACCCGTTCTAGGGTCTGCCCGACCCTCGCGTCACAGACGCTTCACGCGCCCCACGTGCCGTTTCGGCCGTGGGGCGCTTGCGTGGACGCTATCGGGCCCCTCGGCCCCGGCGGCCCGTCGGCCCCGGCGGCCCGTCGGCCCCCGCGGCCCGGCCATCCCTGGGGTCGCCCGGGGCGTCAGGCGGTCGGGTGCGATGAGGCGGCCCGGGTCGTCCGGGCGGTCAGGACGCCTGGCTGTCCGCGATGTCCCGGAGGCGGGTGACGACCGGGCGGCCCGTCAGGCCGAGGGTGACCACGGCCGCCGGAGCGCCGCCGGCCGCCGTCACCGTCGCCGGTGTACCCACCGTGACCGCGGTCTGCCGGGCGCGCGCCGCGGCCGCTCCGCCGTCGCGGACGTCGTACACCAGCGCCTCGCCACCCCCGGCCGAGGCCGCCATCAGCAGCCCGTCCGCGGTCGGCTTGCGGCCGCCGACCAGACTGACGCGGCCGTAACCCGGTACGACCGGGTTGGCCACCGTCGTCCAGCGCCCGGTCCGCCCCGCGGCCAGCCGCTCCACCATCACGCGGTCGCTCGTCACCGGACGGTAGCCGAGCAGGACGGAACCGTCCGCGGCGGTCACCGCGTCCGGAACGTCCCCCGGTCTCGCCACGAAGCGCCGCGATCCCTTGCGCAGTTCGGAGGACGGCTTGCGCTGTGCCCAGTGCTCCACCCAGCCGGGCGCGGCGGCGAACACGTGGATGAGCCCGCCGCCGTCCACCGTCGCGGCGAGGCCGTCCTGGACGTACCCGCCGGGCAGCGCCCGCCAGGGCGACCAGTCGCCCCGTTCGTCCAGGACGCGGGTGCTGACTCCCTTGTCCCCGTTCCGTACGAAGACGTGGACGCGGCCGTCCGAGCCGGTCACCGCGGTCGGCGGGCCGGTCAGCCGGGAGCGCCGGGGGCGGGACTCGGGGTTGCCGAGCCCGACCCAGCTGGAGTCGAAGGCGCCGCCGGGCGTCCGCTGCCGGAGCATGACGATCTCGCGGACGTTGCGGGAGGCGCCTCCCTCCAGCCGGGAGAAGCGGAGGGCGAAGATCAGCTGGCGGCCCTTCGCGTCCGTGGTCACGGAGATCGCGGGTGCCAGCGGCCCGCCACCGAGGTCCTCGGGCGCCCCCAGGGCCCCCGCCGACGTGCCGGTCCAGCGCGCGAGCCGGGTGCCGAGCACGGCGTACACGGTCAGGGAGCCGTCCTCGGCGGTCACGACCTGGGGCCCGGCGTTCGGGTAGCGCCGGTGGGTGCTTCGTACCCACCCCTTCTTCGAGGCGAGGACGCGGTCGGCGCCGATGGCGTAGTCACCGCAGCCGGAGGCGTTGCCGCACTCCCAGGAGGGGTCCCCGCCGTAGGCGTTGAGGTACTCGGTCTTGAGGGCGACCGTCTCGGGCGGGAGGTTGTGCGGCCAGCGCTGGTTGTAGTAGCCGCGGTACGCCTCGGTCTGGAACGCGGGCGCCTTGCCGCCGCGCCCCGACGTGTCGGCCCACTCGGCCAGCGCGCGCCAGGCGAAGAGCGCCGCCGCGGTGTGGTCGGGGTGGTCGGAGTAGCCGACCTGGTCACTGCCACGCGGGTGCCGCTCGTCGTGGACCTGGGCGTCGGGGTCGGGGTCGAGCGTCCGTATGAGCGTGGGCCGGTAGCGCCGCAGCAGCGAGACGAGGGTGTCCACCAGGTCCTCGCGGCTGTAGGAGAACGCCTTCCGGACCGGGGATTCGGGCGCGGGCTGGGTGGGGAGACGGACGCCGGGGGTGCCCCACAGGTGGGCCATGTTGACCGGCCGGCCATGGTCCTTCGCGTGCATCCGTATGTTGAGGAAGATCAGCTCCGCGCGCCGTCCCTGGTGCTCCAGGACGTTGAGCTCGGCCTCCCGGCCCTCGGGCAGCGGGATCGTGGTGCGCTCCCACGTGGTGAAGAGGGGGGCGCCGAGCATCCGCGCGTACGCCTGCCGCAGGCCCTGCTGGCGTGAGGAGACGTACGCGGGCAGGTTCGCGGGCGGGTTCGGCCGGCCCGGTACGGCGTTCACGCCGAAGGAACCGCCGTCCGTGACGTAGACGGAGATCACCGGCACGCCGTTCGACAGCGTGTGGATCACGTCGGGGTTCATGAAGAAGAGGTCGTCGTCCGGGTGGGCCACGATCTGCATCACCCGGGCGCCGCCGGGCTCCGCGAATCCGTTCCGCGGCTCGACACCCAGCTGCCTCACCGGCATTCCGGAGCCGCCACCGCCCGCGTGGTCGACGGGAGGCACATCGGCGGGCGTGGTGGTGCAGCCGCTGACGAGTCCGGCCAGCGTCACGCCGGCCACGGAGCCGAGTAGCGTGCGTCGCGACGGCACGAAGTGATCGAAATTGGTGCGGCGGCCCATCTTCCCCCTGCTTTCCTGCTGGCGATCCGGCAAGATCGCCACAGGTAAAGAGGGGAAAGAGCCATATAGGTTTCACTTGATCGAGTGATTGCGATCACATAATGGTCAAATCAGGAGTCAACTTGCCATTGCACTTCGTCCTTGACAGCATGTGCCGCTGACTGTCAGCTGAGAATGGAAGCCGGGATTCGCCGTGAGTGACTCACTGCTGCCCTACGCGGTGGGCGCTGCGAAGCGTGCGCGCCGGGCCGCCGTACGCATGCGCCGTCGGGTCGAGCAGTTGCACACCGTGCCGGCGATCGGCGGCGGGATCCGGCCGAGCGCTCAGCTCAAGCCCGTGCACTTCTCCGTCTCCAGCGGCAGGACCCTCAACGTCGCCGTGGCCGTCCCCGGGCGGCGCCTCGCCTCCGCCGACCTCGTCCTCTCGCACGGTACGAGCCGTGAGCGGGTGCCCCTGGAACTCGAACCGCAGGCCGACGGCACGGTGCTGCTCACCGCGACCGTCCCCCTGCGGCACAAGGACTGCCCGGAACCGGCCGGTCGCGGACCGGTGCTCGGCAGCGGTATCTGGCGTCTCGCCGTCCTGATCACGGACGAGAGCCGGCAGACCCGCCGCGCGACGATCGCCGCGGCCGCGAGCCGGGACCTCTCCGACGGTCCCACCCTGCCGTTCTCTCCGTCGCCGACGAGCGGCGCGACCTTCCGGCTCGTGCGCTCGGTCGACGGCTTCGCGCTGCTGAAGGTCCGCGCCCCCCGCCCGCACGCCGAACTCACCTCGTTCGACCTGCGCTGGGACCGGGTCACCGTGCACGGACGACTCATCGGTACCGCCCCCGCCAAGGCAGCCGCCGCGACGGCGGAGGCGGTGCTGCGGCGAGGCAACCACAAGGCCGTCACCGTCACCCCCGAGTGGCAGGGCGACCGCTTCACCTTCGACGTTCCTCTGGACAGGATGGGCGCGGGGCGCGGAACGGCCCGGACCTGGGACCTGTACCTGCGGCTCGGCGGCTCCCGGCTGAAGATCGCCCGGAAGCTGACGGACGTCCGCCACTTCAAGCAGGTCTACCGGACTCCCTTCCGCATCGTCGCCCTCGAGAACGGCTCCCTCATGCGGGTGCACGCCCATGTCACCGCGGCCGGAGCGCTCGCCGTCAACTGCGCAGATGTCATAGCCGCGCACCCCAGCACAGAGGAAGTCGCATGAAGATCACGTTTCTGCTCACCTGGGGTGACGAAATGGGCGGCACCGAGATGGCCGCCTACACCCAGGCGATCCACCTCGCGCCCCGGCACGACGTCGAGGTCCTCAGCGTCTTCAAGACCCGGCAGGAACCCTTCTTCTCGGCCGCCCGCAAGGTGAAGCGGCGCTACCTGGTGGACCGGACCGGGGGCGTCGAGCGGCCCGTGCGCAGCTCCACCCTGGACGCCGAGGCCTGCCGCACGCTGACCTCCCTCCCCAGCGAGATCATCAAGCCCTCCTGGGAGAGCACCTTCAACCGGCTCTCCGACATCGAGATGACCCGGGCGCTCGGCTCCCTGGACTGCGACGTCCTCGTCACGACCACGCCGGCCCTCATGGCCGCGGTCGCCGACCTCGCGCCCGCCCGGGTCGTCACCGTCCACCAGGAGCACCGCGCCTCCCAGCTGCGCGGCGTCTCCGGCGAGCCCCTCCTGGTGTGCGCGCCTCGGATCGACGCCCTCGTCTCGCTGACCGAGCGCACCAACGACTGGTTCGCCGACTCGCTCGGCGACGCGGCGCCCGAGCTCGTCGCCATCCCGAACGCGGTGCCCGACGGCTACCGTCAGCGCTCCGACCTGGAGAGCAAGACGATCGTCCTGGCTGCCCGGATGACCCCGGAGAAGCAGCTCGACCACGCGATCCACGCCTTCCACCGCGTCTCCGCCGACTTCCCCGACTGGACGCTGCGGATCTTCGGCGACGGCCCGCAGCAGGTGCGGCTGCGCCATCTCGTCGAGGGGCTCGGCATCCACTCGCGGGTGGAGCTCATGGGCCGCTCCGACCAGATGGAGCAGGAGTGGGCCAAGGCGGCGCTCTGCCTGCTGCCCTCGCGCAACGAGGCGTTCCCCCTGGTCCTCCTGGAGGTCTTCGCCGCGGGTGTGCCCGTGATCGCGTACGACATCGTCACCGGCCCCGCCGAGATCATCCGGCACGACGTGGACGGACTGCTGGTCCCCCCGCGCGACATCGACTCGCTGGCCGCGGCCATGTCCCGGCTGATGGAGGACGACGACACCCGCCACGCCTTCGGCAAGGCGGCGCGCGCCGGCGTCAACGAGCGCTTCTCCGGCGAGAAGATCACCGCGCAGTGGGAGGAGCTCTTCGAGCGCCTCGTCGCACGCCGTGACACTCCCGAGCGCCTCGCCGCGCGGGCCGACCGCACCGCCCTGCGGATCGCGCAGGGCGGTACCAAGAGCTTCAGTGTCGCCGCCCCCGTCTCCCTGCTCGCCAACTCCGCCGACGAGCAGAAGGCGCGCGAGGTACTGATCCAGGCCCAGGACCGCTCCCTGATCCGCTCCGCCGGCCGTCTGGCCGAGGAGCGGGACGACATCGACGCCCCGACGATGGCCGACCTCAACCTGGAGATCACGGCCAAGGCCTTCGAGGACGCCGGCGTCCCCTTCATCCTCGTCCGCACCGACGGCCTCGCGCACACGGTGGCCGTCCCGGTCGAGCACCGTGCGAAGGCCCTCCGGGCGCTCGCGACCGTGCTGCACGGCAAGCCCGTGTACGGCGAGCTCATCACGCCGCGCGGCGCCGCCCCCGGCGCCGTACTGGCCGAGCGGCTCGACAGCGTCGGCGAGGTCGCCGGTGTGAAGGTCTTCAAGCCGGTGACGAGTGCGAGCCGGACTCTGCGCTACGGGCCGGCGTACGGCTGCACCGTCGAGTTCTGGGACAAGGACGAGGACGGCTGGCGCAACGGCCCGCGCACGACGACGCTCCTCGGTCGCCGCCTGCCGTCCCTGGAGCCCACCGCCAAGCTTCAGGTCGGCGGGCACGACTATCCGACGCTGACCCAGTTCACCAAGCAGCTGATGTGGGACGTCGACTTCCCCATCGACGTCGTCTACACGTGGGTCGACGACACCGACCCGGCGTGGCGCAAGCGCCGTGACGACGTCCGACGCAAGCTGGACATGCCGGTCGACGACGCCGACAGCGGTGACGTCCGCTTCCGCAACCGTGACGAACTGCGGTACTCGCTGCGGTCGCTGCAGATGTTCGCGCCGTGGGTGCGCACCATCTACCTGGTGACGGACGACCAGACGCCCGAGTGGCTGAACACCGACCAGCCCGGCATCGAGGTGGTCGCCCACAAGGACATCTTCCCGGACCAGTCCTGGCTGCCCACGTTCAACTCGCACGCCATCGAGAGCCAGCTGCACCGGATCGAGGGGCTCTCCGAGCACTTCCTCTACTTCAACGACGACGTCTTCATCGGCCGTCCGCTCTCCCCGGGCTCGTTCTTCCTGAGCAACGGTGCCGCGAAGCTGTTCCGTTCGCCGACCTCCGTCCCGCCGAGCGAGCCGTCGGACGACGACGAGGGCTACTTCGCCGCGGCCAAGAACAACCGGGCCCTGCTGGAGCAGGCGTTCGGCCGGGTGGCCACGCATGGCTTCCTGCACGCCCCGCACCCGCTGCGCCGCAGCGTGCTGGCCGAGATCGCCGAGCGGTTCCCCGAGGAGGTCTCGGCGACGGCCCGTAACCCGTTCCGGGCCAACACGGACCTGTCGATCACCTCGTCGCTGCACCACCACTACGGCTACCTCACGGGCAGCTCGGTGCCGTCGGCGATCTCCTGCAGCTACGTCAACGTCGGCAACTACGAGCACCACTCGGTGCTCAGCCGACTGCTCGCCAGCCGGAGCCACGACGTCTTCTGCATCGGCGAGTCCGCGGACGCCGAGGTGCCGGTGGACGAGCAGGACCGCGTACTGCGTGCCTTCCTGAACGCCTACTTCCCGGTGCGTTCGCGCTTCGAGCGGAGCTGATTCCACACGAAGGAGTGGGGCCCTTCCCCGTC
>NZ_JBHUYJ010000029.1:0-4783 GCF_042668715.1 Streptomyces sp. NPDC057271 | reverse complement strand
GGGGGGGTGGCGCAAGAAGGAGGGGGGTGTCCCCTTCTCCGCTTGGCTGGGGGGGGAAGTCCCCCACTCTCGTTCCCGCGCGCGCTACGGCTTCTTCTCGTACGGACTCGGCACCGGGAAGTACGCCTCCAGGAAGGGCGTGATCAGGTCCTTCTGGTCGGTCACGTCCTGTTCCGTCGACACCGTGTCGTTGACGCAGAAGACGGCCTTGTCACGGCTGGCGAGCAGCCGGCCGAGGCGGGTCTCCGTCCACGGGTGCGTCAGGTCCAGGTACGCGTACGGCAGCTGGGACGGCACCGCCCGCTGGGTGTGGAAGGCGTAGTAGTGGTGCAGCGACGACGAGATGGAGATGTCGTCGATGCTGCGGAACCTGCTCGCCTCGGTACTGCGGTACTCGGCCTCGAACTCGGTCTCGATCTCCGTCAGCACGCTGCGGCGCAGCGCGTGCGGCATGTGCTTCATCTTCTGCACCAGGACGGCGCCGTAACGCTCCTCGATCAGGCGCCGGTTGTTCTTTCCGGCCGCGGCGACCGGCGGGTCGTCGACGGTCCGCTCGCCGAGCGGCACCAGGGCCGGGGACGGGAAGAACTTGGTGAGCCCGTTGGAGTGGAAGAAGTCCTGCGGGGTGACCTCGTTGCCGAGCATGACGTCGTCGTTGAAGTAGAGGAAGTGCTCGGAGAGCCCCTCGATGTGGTGGAGCTGGCTCTCGATCGCGTGCGAGTTGAACGTCGGCAGCAGGTCGGGGGAGCGGAAGACGTCCTTGTGGCTGACCACCTTCAGACCGGGGACCTCGGTGTCCAGCCAGTCGGGTTGCTGGTCGTCCGTCACCAGGTAGATCGTGCGGACCCACGGCGCGTACATGTGCAGCGAGCGCAGCGAGTAGCGCAGCTCGTCGCGGCTCAGGTAGCGCGCCGCGTTGGCGGCCTCCGCGTGGTACGCCTCGCCCGAGAACTCGGCGCGGCGGCGCAGCCAGGCCGGGTCGGAGCCGTCCACCCAGGTGTAGACGACGTCGATCGGGAAGGTGACCTCGTCGGTGTGGACGACGGCCGTCTCCGCACGGGCCGGGACCCGGGCCGCGTCGGCCGACTCGCGGGGCGCGAGGCTGGTGAAGTACGACTCGGGGACGGTGACGGTCTCGCCACGGAGCGGCAGGGCGGAGGCGATCTTGCCGGGCCTCGGTGCCAGTAGCTCGCCGTCCTCCTCGTGCCAGAACTCCACGTCGCAGCCGTACCGGTCACCGAGCTTCAGGAGCTGCGTGGGATCGGTGTGGTACCAGGTGAGGCGCAGCACGTCGGCGTCGCGCAGCCGCTGCCAGGTGGCCGCCTCGAAGCCGGGCTGGGAGGTCGCCGAGACGGCGCTGCTCCCGCCGACCGGGGCGACGTAGCCCGGCAGCCGGTTGCAGGTCTCGGTGAGCGCCGTGATGACGGCGGCGCGGTCCTCCGCTCGTACGGCCACGGCGGCGGCGGTGTCCGACTGGCTCCGTACGCAGAAGTGCTCGATCCCCGCAGCCAACAGCGCGGCCAGGACGGCGTCCAGGTTCGCGCGGCGGGCTTCGAGTGGGGTGATCCCGGCGGAGACGAGCGCGACCTTCGGCTCCCGGCCGACCGTGATCACGGCGCGGTCCGCGGACGCGGTGAGCGCTTCGTACCGCTTGGCCACCCGGTCGCTGCGCCGCCGCTCGGCGGCGGCGGAGCCGTTCGCGATCCGGATCTTCAGACGACGGCGGACGTCGGCGTCGACCTGCCGGACGATGGCCTTCCGCACGCGTTCCGGTATGGCTCGGCGGTAGACCCCAAGCAGCCGGGGTGCCTCGGGATTGCGCACTGCGGTCGACTCCTGAACCTGGTCATACGGACATGTGAACGTATCCAGTATGACGGGTGACGACCCCCTTCCGGCGGGGTCCGGACCGGCCCCGGGCGAACGAAGCCCGGCGCGCCATCCGGTGGGCGCGCGTCCCGTAGGATCCCCGATGTGAGTAGCGTCACCCCTCCTCAGGTAGCGGGCAAACTCGGTGTCGTGGTAATCGCACACAATGACGAGACCCTGGTCGGCGAGGCGATCCGGTCCGTCCTCGACCAGGGACCCGTGGTCGCCGAGGTCGTGGCCGTCGACGACGGCTCCAGCGACGGCACGGCACGGGTCCTGGACGAACTGGCCGCGCTCCACCCCCGGCTGCGCGTCGTCCACCGCACGGTGAACAGCGGGGGCTGCGGCACCCCGCGCAACGACGGCGTCCGCGCGGTCACCGCGCCCGTGGTGATATTCCTCGACAGCGACGACATCCTTCCCGCGGGGGCGGCCGAGGCGCTGGTCGCGGCGGCCGAGCGCCATCGCGCCCCTGTCGCCGTCGGCGCGTGCGTACGGCGTGAGCTGCCCGAGGGCCGCGACGTGCGCTGGCAGCCCGCGCTCTACCACGAGCCTGCCCTCCTGGAGACGGCGGCGGACCTCACCCCGCTGGTCCACGACACGCTCTGTGTCAACAAGGTGTACGACCGGGCCTTCCTGGCCGAGCACGGCATCAGCTTCCCCGAAGGCCACTGCGTCTACGAGGACTTCCTCTTCACCGCCCGCGTCCTGGCCGCCGCGCCCCGCGTCGCCGTGGTCCCCGACACGGTCTACGTCTGGCATGTGCGCCGCGCCGCCGCCCATCTGTCCATCTCCCTCGACCGCGACGGCGTCACCAACTGGCAGGCCAGGATCGCCGCCCACCGCACGGCCGTCGAGACCTTCGAGGCGGCCAGCCGTGCCGAGCTCGCCGCCGCCTGCCGTACCAAGTTCCTCGAACACGACCTGCGCCTGTACGCCCGCGAGCTGAGGCGGCGCGACGCCGCGTACCGGAGCGAGTGGTGGGCGGCGACCCGCGAGCACCTCAAGGCGTTCGACGAGGGCGACCTCGCCGCGGCGACGGCTCCCGCGCGCTGGATGGCCCGCTTCATCCTGGCCGCCGACGAGCCCAGGGATCTGACCCGGCTGTCGCGGCTCGCCGCCGACCCGGCCCGGCTCCTCCCGCCGTACGCCCGCAGCGGGGGCGCCGCCGTCTGGTCCGACGACCTTCCCGGCGCGGAGCTGGACGGTGTCGACACCCTGCCCCCGGCGGCCCTCCCGCTCGTCGTCGACGCCGATCTGCACGGCCGCGGCCGCTGCGAGCTGCGCTTCACGGTCCGCGATCTGTACGGCAGGCTGACCACGGCGGTACCCCGTACCGCCCAGGTCTCGTTCCTGCCCCGCGGCTCGGACGTCTCCGTCCGCACCGAGCGGGCCGAGCTGCGGGAGGTGGCGGGCGGCTGGACCGGCAGCGTCCCGGCCGGACTCACCGCCCTCGCACGGGCGGGCCGCCGCCGGGAGGGCGGGGGCATCCAGCTCTGGGACCTGCGGATCGCGGTGAGCTGCGCGGACGGCGCGTCCTTCACCACCGCCCTGCGGCTGCCGGAGGAGCGCCAGCGACGCCGGGTCCTGCCCAGCAGCCGGTACGGTGTACTGCTGGTGCAGCAGTACACCACGGCGAACGGATCGCTCGCGGTGCGGATCGCACCGGGTGTCCGTGACGGGCTCCGGGCCGTCGCGGCCAGGCTCCGCAGGCTCTCCCGCGGTACTTAGCGAAAGGGATTTGGGCGTTATGACCTATCTGATCACCGGTGGCGCCGGATACATCGGCTCGCACGTGGTCCGCGCCATGACGCAGGCGGGGGAGCGGGTCGTCGTCCTCGACGACCTGTCCACGGGCTACGCGGAGCGGGTCCCGGAAGGCGTTCCCCTGGTGGTCGGTTCGACCCTGGACCGCGACGTGCTCGACCGGACCATCGCCGAGCACGGTGTCACGGGCGTCGTCCACCTCGCCGCGAAGAAGCAGGTCGGCGAGTCCGTCGAGCAGCCGCTGCGCTACTACCGCGAGAACGTGCTGGGCCTCACCGTCCTCCTGGAGGCCGTGGCCGCCGGCGGCGTGCGCAACTTCCTCTTCTCCTCCTCGGCCGCCGTCTACGGCATGCCCGACGTCGACCTCGTCACCGAGGAGACGCCCTGCCTGCCGCTGAGCCCGTACGGCGAGACCAAGCTGGCCGGCGAGTGGCTGGTCCGCGCGGCCGGCAAGGCCCACGGCATCTCGACGGCCTGCCTGCGCTACTTCAACGTGGCGGGCGCCGCGACCCCCGAGCTGGCCGACACCGGTGTCTTCAACCTGGTCCCCATGGTCTTCGAGCGGCTCGACGCCGGTGAGGCCCCGCGTATCTTCGGCGACGACTACGCCACCCCGGACGGCACCTGCGTCCGCGACTACATCCATGTCGAGGACCTCGCCGACGCGCACCTCGTGGCCGCGCGGAAGCTCGCCGAGTGGGCCGCGGCGGGCGAGCCGCGCGATCTGACGGTCAACATCGGCCGCGGCGAGGGTGTCTCCGTCACCGAGATGATCGACCTGATCAACGAGATCACCGGCCACTCCGGCGCCCCGCTCGTCACCCCGCGCCGCCCCGGCGACCCGGCCCGTGTCGTCGCCTCCGCCGCCCGCATCGCCACGGAGCTCGGCTGGAAGGCCCGCCACGACGTCCGCGACATGATCGACTCCGCCTGGGCGGGCTGGGTCGCCCGCCGGGGCGCCTTCGCCTGATCCGGCACCGGTACGCGAGACGGAGGGAGGGCCGCCGGTCACCGGCGGTCCTCCCTCCGTCGTCCCGGGACTCGCAACCCGCCCTGGGCCCCGTCGTCGAAGTCTCGCCTGGCCCGCGACGCCCGGCACCGCACCTCGCCGCGTTGTCGGAGCACCCGAGTACGTCCAGTGGTCGGG
>NZ_JBHUYJ010000028.1:46552-76293 GCF_042668715.1 Streptomyces sp. NPDC057271 | reverse complement strand
CCGCATCATCATCCTCGAGGACCAGCTCGAAGAAGCACAGCGCATCAACGCCGAATACCGCCGCGCCGCCGAAGCGGCCGACCCGCCGACCGCGGCCTGAGACGGTGCGCCCCCGCCGGACACCGGCGGGACCGCTCCCACTTGGAGGAGTCCTTCTGGTGACGGGCTGTGCGGACGTGTACCGTCCCCGTTAGCTGTCGTGGTTCGGATCTTCCCTTTGCCCACGCCTTCGGCGTGGGCGTTTTGCTGTGCTGTGCCGCAGGAACCAGGGCGATCACCTCCGCCTCCCACACTGTGTGGGCGGCGTTCATCGACTGGAAGGCATGAACATGGCTACAGGAACTGTGAAGTGGTTCAACGCGGAGAAGGGCTTCGGCTTCATCGCCCAGGACGGCGGCGGCCCGGACGTCTTCGCGCACTACTCGGCGATCAATTCCACGGGCTTCCGTGAGCTCCAGGAGGGTCAGACGGTGACGTTCGACGTCACCCAGGGCCAGAAGGGCCCCCAGGCGGAGAACATCAACCTCGCCTGACCCACCCCACACCCCGCCGACGGAACCGGAGAGACTGGGCTCAAGGCGCGCCGCTGCTTGGCTCAACCGCGCGCGGGCTATCGCTTGACTGATCGGTCAACTGCGCTTTACGGTTGACCGATCAGTCAAGTGGAGGGCCGATGACAGACGACACCCGCACCCGCCTCGTGCGGACAGCGCGCGCGCTGATCCACGGCTCGTCGTTCGCCGAGGTCGGCATCGGGGACCTCTGCCGCGAGGCCGGAGTGCACCGCGGCAGTCTGTACCACTTCTTTCCCTCCAAGGAGGCCGTCGGTCTCGCCGTGATCGACGCGAACTGGCAACTCCTCAAGGCAGTCCTGGACGAGGCGTTCGACAGTGACGCGCCACCGCTTGAGCGGATCGACGCCTTCGTCGGCGGATTCGCCGGCATGCTGACCGCGGCCCGGGACCGGATGGGTGCCGTACCCGGCTGCCCCATCGGCAACCTCGCTCTCGAACTCTCCGGACGGCCGGGGGACGCGTCGGTCAGGATCGCCGAGATCCTGACCGCATGGCAGCGGTACTTCCGCGACGCCGTCGCCGAGGCCGTACTCAAAGAGCACATCCCGGCAGGAGTCGACCCCGACGCGGCAGCGCTGCGCGCGCTGTCCTACCTCCAGGGCATCGCCCTCATGGCCAAGGCGTACGACCGGCCGTCTCTCGTCGCCGAATCCAGGACGGCGATCCGCACGCTGATCCAGACCCCCACCTCCTGATCCTGCCCCCGGTCGGCCGGTACCCGATCCGGTCGGACAGGGGTCGGTCGTCCCCCTCCGGGTCGCCGCACCGCTTCCCCCTGCCCGTTGACTTGACCGAACAGTCAAGTCGGCGAGCGGCCCTCTCAAGGAGCACACATGGACTCGCACCCTCCCGCACGTCACTCCGGTTCGGACTACCGCTTCGAGCGCTTCCGCACACGGCTCCTGATCGACGACATGACGTTCGGCCGCAACGCCCTCGGCCCCGGCAGCCGTCTGCCGGAGTTCGACCTGCCCACTCTCGACGGAGGCCGGTTCACCTCCGACGCACTCGGCCGACGACCGGTGCTCATGGTCTTCGGGTCACGGACCTGCCCCGTCACCGAGAGCGCCGTGCCCGTGCTCAAGCGACTCCACACGCGATTCGGTGAGCAGGTCCGCTTCGTGCTGGTCAACACCCGCGAGGCGCACCCCGGGCAGACGATCCGTCAGCCGGCCACCGCCGCGGAGAAACACCGGCACGCTCAGCAGTTGCGCCATCACCATGACATCCCCTTCGAGGTCGCGGTCGACGACATCGACGGCACCCTGCACCGCGCCTTCACCCCCAAACCGAACTCCGCCTACCTCGTCGACACGACCGGAACCATCACCTTCCGCTCCCACTGGGCCAACGACGAAGCGGCCTTGCGCCAGGCCCTGGAACAGGCGGCATCAGGGAACACCGTCCACGGCCGCAGCCGGGCCATGGCAAGGCCGCTGCTCCGCGCCGTCGGACACCTCCCGGGCATCGTCACCGCCGCCGGAAGCCGGACCGGTCACGACGTCTGGCGCGCCGCACCCCCACTCGCGATCCTCGGCGCGCTCTCGCGGCTCTTCCCCCGCCTTCCCGCCGACCGGCGAGGCCCCGCCGCCGCGGCCACCGCCCTGATCGTCTGCGCAGCAACCGCCGGTCTGCTCGTCGTACTGGCCTGACGCGTCTTCGCCGCAACGGGAGCCGGTCAGGTCGACTCCGCCAGGAACGCCTCGACCGGCGGGTGCGCCGAGGCAGCGAACGCGCTCGGCGCACCCGCTCCCCACCCGGACGGGCCGGCCGGCCGATCCTCGCCCACGTGCAGGGGGCTGCTCGGGGCTCGGGTTGAGCAGCGGGGCCAAGAGCGTCGCCCATCCGGAGCCTCTGGCCCCGACCCGGTCCCATGGCCTGCCGCGCCCCCGGTGGTGAGCGGCAGGCCATGAGTCGAGGCACCTCACCCGGCTTCGTCGCGCAGTCGGTCGGGGGGCGAGGGCCGGGTCCGGTTGCCGGTGGCGGACCCGGGTGGGTCCATGGAGGTGCGCGCATGACCGGGAAGAGGGAGCGAGGCGGCGCATGGGTATCGACGTGGCCGTGGAGCGGGTGATCCCGCTGCCCCCTGAGCGGGTGGCCGCCTACGCGATGGACTGGCGTCACGACGCGGAGTGGACGCAGGGCATCCGTACGGCGGAGCTGACACGGCAGGCCGATGGCGGCGGCTTCGGGGCCGGGGCCGAGGTGACCCGGACCGCGTATTTCCTGGGCAGACGGATCGACTACGTGCTGCGCGTCGCCGCCCACGATCCGCCGCGGCTGCTGGACATGGTGTCGGTCGCGGGCCCGATGCCCATGCACGTGACCTACACCTTCGCCCCGGACCCCGGCGGCGGCACGCTCGCCCGGATCCGTGTACGGGGCGACGCGTCCGGCCTGTACGGTCTCGCTGCGCCGCTCATGGGGCGCAAGGTGCGATCCTCGCTGGTCAAGGACCTGCGGGAGCTGGAACAGCGGCTGAGCGCGCCGCGCGACTGATCACGAGGACGGCATGGCATTCGACGAGGGGCCGGCGGGGCGGGTCCGTGCCCGTCTGGGAGGCCGCGCCGACGGCCCCGCGACTCCTGTCTGAACCCACCGCGCACGGCATCCGAGAGGACGACGACTGCGAGAAGGGACTCGGCCGGATCAAGGCGCACCTGTCGTCGAAGGGCTGATCATGCGCCTGGAACGGGCCCGGCCCGGGGTCCCGCGGGCGACCGCGCACGCCTTCGAGTTCGCGGCGCCGGCGCCCGCCGCCCGCTGCCCGCTACGTGGCCGAGTCCGCTCCGCGCGCTCGTTCTGTGCGGGCAGGTCACGCCGTAGCCGCCATGGTCGCCCTCGTACGGGTCGGCGCCTTCCTGCTCTGAACCGGATACAACGGATGTGACACCCGTCCAGCTGGAATACGGGGCCTTGCCGGCAGGGTTTCCCACACCTGGCCCCCGGAGGTTCGCCATGCCTGATTCCCTCCCTGCCCCTACGGCCCTGATGGTGTACTGGCGGCCCGGCTGTCCCTACTGCGCTGTCCTGCGTCGACGGCTCCGACGCGCGGGCCTGGCCTACGAGGCAGTCGACATCTGGCAGGACGAGAAGGCCGCCGCCTTCGTCAGATCGGTCAATTCCGGTAACGAGACCGTGCCGACCGTCGCGGTCGCCGGGCACACACTGACCAACCCCAGCGTCAGGCAGGTGACGGACCTGATCCGGCAGCACGCCCCCCACCTCCTGCCGAGCCCTGCTCAGTCGCCTGACGCGCGCGGTCGGTACCGCGGGTGGCCCTGGCGCCGCGCCGAATAGCCGGGGGCCGGCTCACCCCTCGTGCGGCCCGACGGATTCGGCCGCGTCTCAGTCGTCGGCAAGGTCGCGAGGGCACTTTCCACGGCACGACGGCACGACGGCACGACGGCACGACGGCACGACGCACGACGGAACGACGCACGACGGCACGTCGGACCGGCGTAGATCATGTGGCGCAGCGATTCGACCGGCCCCCGGGCCTGGACGGCCACCGCGAGCCGTCAGTCCCGCTGCGCCGCTGCCGGGGCGTTCTGGTCCAGACGGGTCCGGAGCGTCGTCGCGAAGTCCTCCGCACGCGAGAGCTGGACGCGCAGCTTCTCGACCTGCTCGACGGCCGCCTGCTCGTAGACCCGCACGCGCTCCAGCAGCGCTTCGTGCTCGTCCATGTCGAGGCCGACCCCGGTGTCGAGGCGGTCGGTGGCGTCCAGGAGGTCGCGCATCTGGTCCAGGGTGAAGCCCAGCGGCTTCATCCGGCGGATCACCATCAGGCGGTCGACGTCCTTCTCCGTGTAGAGGCGGAAGCCGCCCTGGGAGCGGGCCGAGGGGACGACCAGGCCGGTCTCCTCGTAGTGCCGGATGGTGCGCTGGGACAGCTCGGTCCGCGCGGCCACCTCGCCGATCTGCATGTGCTTGCCGTCCACGCCCGCCGCTCCCAGCCCTTCTCTCATGCCGGGCTGCCTGCCGGTCGTACAGCCTCCGTCGATCTCTACCTTAACGTTAGGATAGAGTTGCTGGAGACAAGGGTGGCTTGCCGCTGCCCCGCTGCTGCCGTGTCGGGGCCGACGATGCCCCCGGCGAAGATCCGATTCCTGCGGGAGAGAAGTGTGCGCGAGCCCATGACGCCCGGCTCCGCCGCCTGCCCGCCGTGACGACGCACCCCTGGACCTGAGCCCGGCGGACATCACACGGCTGCTCGGTCCCTCCTTGCCTACCGGTTCCGCAGTCGCTCGCGGAGTCGCCCGCGGGGTGCCGACCCGGCTCCACCGCGCCCTCCCGCACGCCCCGCCTGCCGCATGGGGTGCGCCCGAGCACGACAGGTTCGTTCTCTCTTGTCTTCCGTTGCCTCCGCCGTGTCCCCGGCCGCGCGTCTGCGCGGTATGAAGCCCGACTGGCTGTCCGATCCGAAGGTCTGGCGCACCGAGGTCCTGGCCGGCCTCGTCGTCGCCCTCGCGCTGATCCCTGAGGCGATCTCGTTCTCGATCATCGCCGGCGTGGATCCGGCGATCGGCCTGTTCGCCTCGTTCACCATGGCCGTCGTCATCTCGATCGTCGGCGGCCGGCGGGCGATGATCTCCGCCGCCACCGGCGCCGTCGCCCTCGTCATCGCGCCTCTCAACCGCGAGCACGGCCTCGGCTACCTGATCGCCGCCGTCATCCTGGCCGGTGTCTTCCAGGTGGTCCTGGGCGCGCTGGGCGTGGCCAAGCTGATGCGGTTCATCCCGCGCTCCGTGATGGTCGGGTTCGTCAACTCCCTCGCCATCCTGATCTTCATGGCGCAGGTCCCCGAGATGCGGAACGTGCCCTGGCCGGTGTACCCGCTGATCATCGGCGGGCTCGCGCTCATGGTGTTCTTCCCGAAGATCACCACCGTGATCCCCGCCCCGCTGGTCTCCATCGTGATCCTCACCGTGATCACGGTCGGTGCCGCCATCGCAGTGCCGACCGTGGGCGACAAGGGCGACCTGCCGTCCTCTCTGCCCGTGCCGGGGCTGCCCGACGTGCCGTTCACCCTCGACACGCTGACGACGATCGCACCGTATGCCTTCGCGATGGCGCTGGTCGGGCTGATGGAATCCCTGATGACGGCGAAGCTGGTCGACGACATCACCGACACCCACTCGAACAAGACGCGTGAGTCGGTCGGTCAGGGCATCGCGAACATCGTCACCGGCTTCTTCGGCGGCATGGGCGGCTGCGCGATGATCGGCCAGACGATGATCAACGTGAAGGTCTCCGGCGCCCGCACCCGCCTGTCCACCTTCCTCGCGGGCGCGTTCCTGATGGTGCTGTGCATCGTCTTCGGCCCCGTCGTCTCCGACATCCCCATGGCCGCACTCGTCGCCGTCATGATCATGGTGTCGTTCGCCACCTTCGACTGGCACTCCATCGCCCCGAAGACCCTCAGGCGCATGCCGATCGGCGAGACCACCGTCATGGTCGTCACCGTCGCCGCCGTCGTCGCCACCCACAACCTGGCCATCGGCGTCGTCCTCGGGTCCGTCACGGCCATGGTGATCTTCGCCAAGCGTGTCGCCAACCTCGCCGAGGTCACCGGAGTCGTCGACCCCGATGGCAACCAGGTCGTGTACGCGGTCACCGGCGAGCTGTTCTTCGCCTCCAGCAACGACCTCGTCGGCCAGTTCGACTACAAGGACGACCCGGACGACGTCGTCATCGACCTCACCGACGCGCACATCTGGGACGCCTCCTCGGTCGCGGCCCTGGACGCCATCGAGAACAAGTACGCCCAGCGCGGCAAGAAGGTCACCATCGTCGGCCTGAACAAGCCCAGCGCCGACATGCACGACAAGCTCGCGGGCCGGCTGACAGCCGGCCACTGAGTGAGATCTCCAGGACGAGGAGCGGCAGCGGCGTTCCCCGCGTGGCCTCCGGCGTGCCGGCCTCTTGGCGTCGTCTGATCAATCGCGCGGGGACGGGTCGCCGTCCTCGACGCGGACCGCCGCGGCGAACGGGGGAGTCGCCCACAACTCCACCGCAGGAGGCCGCGACCCACGCGGTCCGGCTGGACCGGGAACCTGGGGGTCATCGAGACCGGCTGGTGGACGACCTGCCTGGAGATCCTCCCGCCGCGCGAGCGGTCGCGCGGCCGCTTCCACCTCTACCGCTCCACCCTGCCGAGCGGCTTCCAACCCGCAGACTTGGGGTATCCCCTGCTCGAAGAGCTTGGGGAGGGCTGGGGCGAGACAACGGCCGGGGACAGTCACGTGGTGGCGTGGTCGAGGAGGCCGAGGGTGCCGGGGTGGAGGACTTCTTCATCCTGGGCGCCAAGTCCTACGGCCGCCTGAACACCTTCCTGCTGCGCACCGGCTACCGGCAGGTCGACGAGATCGCCATCGGATACGCCGGGGTCGAAGGCCCACGCCCGCTCAGCGGGGTTCCCTCACAGGCAGAGGATCCGAGTCGCAGGAGCCTGCCATGAGCGGCATCGCCACCGTCGACCGGCCGGATCCCTACCGCACCGACCGCCCCACGGCAGCCCCCCGCGTGAGGGGCTCTCGCCCTGATGCAACCGGCCTCGGGACACCGTGCAGCGGCCTCGCGGGCGGGCGGCGGGCGGCTCTGTACCGTGTTGGGGCGCCTCAGCCGTTGCCCTGCGGGAGGGTGGCGAGTGCGGCGTCGAGGCGGCGTGCGGCCTCGTCCGCGACGGGGGCCATGGCGTCGACGCCGGTGAGGGTGACCATGGTGGAGGGGTCGATCGCCTGCACGATCACCTGGTCGCCTTCGGTGCGGACTACGACGTTGCAGGGCAGCAGCAGCCCGATCGAGCGGTCGGCGTCCAGTGCCTGACGGGCGAGTGGGGGATTGCACGCTCCGAGGATCAGGTAGGGCTCCATGTCGTGGTCGAGCTTCGCCTTGAGCGTGGCCTGGACGTCGATCTCGGTCAGGATGCCGAAGCCGTGCTCGGCAAGAGCCTTGCGGACGGCTTCCACCGTCTCGTCGAAGGTTCCCGTGGGCTTGACGGTGCGGCCGTACGGCATGGTCTCCACCTCACTGTTCCGTGACCGGCCTCGTCGGCCGTGGCCGACCCCGGTCGTCGTGCTGCTGCAGGGTCGGCCCGGGGCGGGGCCACGACCAGCAGCATGATGCCCTGACGCGCTCGTCCGGAGGCGAACGACAGGCACCGAAAGGCTGTCTGATGTTCACCGGGCGCCTGGCGGGTGCGGCGTACCCCGGTTTCCCGGGACCGTCGCGCGCGTCCGTCCGCCACGGCGTTGCGGCCCGGTGCGTCAACCGCGCCGTGGGGCGTCTCCGACGTCGTGGGGACGCTCCCGGGCGGTTCGGTTCCGCTCAGCCGTGCGGGCGGCGGACTGTCCGCGTACGTCGTCCATGTCGACGGACCGGATCCTCGCGATGAGTTCCTCCAGGGCCTGCGGAGGCAGTGCACCGGGCTGTGCGTAGAGCACGGTCCGGTCGCGGACGGCCATCAGGGTGGGGATGGAGGAGATCTGGAAGGCGCCGGCGAGTTCCGGCTGCGCCTCGGTGTCGACCTTGCCGAAGACGATGTCCTGGTGGCGCTCGGCTGCCTTCTCGTAGACGGGGCCGAACATGCGGCACGGTCCGCACCACTCGGCCCAGAAGTCGATCAGCACGATCTCCGAGCCTGTGACGGTGGTCTCGAAGTTTTCCTTGGTCAGCTCAACGGTCGGCATGGTTCCACTCTCCTCTCGTATACCCCATGGGGTATATGTCAGACCAACCGGTGCCCGGGTGGGTTTGTTCCGTGCCCCGGGGGATCGATCCACGGCTAGATACCCATGGGGGTATTTGACACGCCCGTCGGCCACCCTCTACGGTCGAGCATGTAATACCCAGGGGGGTATCTGGAGGTGAATCTCACCCATGGCTCGTGAAGTGGACCTGGAAACCTTTGCCGCGGCCTGGAGTTCCGACGCCCTGGTTCTCGACGTGCGGGAGCCGGAGGAGTACCGGGCGGGGCACGTGCCCGGCGCCCAGCTCGCTCCGCTGTCCCGGCCGGCCGCCGCGCTGTCGCAGCTGCCGAAGGTGCGGGAGGTGTACGTGATCTGCGCGAGCGGCAACCGCAGTCGGTGGGCCGCGGACCGGCTTGCCGTGGACGGGGTGGAGGCCCTCTCTGTCGCCGGCGGGACCCGGGGCTGGATCGACACCGGCCGCCCGGTGGTGACGGGGTCCGCCCCGGGGTCGGCCTGACCTTCCCTCGCCCTCACGCCCGCCCCTTCGGGTGGCGGGCCGCCCTTTGGCCTCACATATACCCCCAGGGGTATATGCCTCATCCCTTACGGAGGTTCGCGTGTTCTTCGCCCAGTACTACCTCGACTGCCTCTCCCAGGCGTCGTACATGATCGCCGACGAGACCACCGGCAAGGCCGTGGTCGTCGACCCGCGCCGTGACGTCACCGAGTACCTCGCCGAGGCCCACACGCGCGGCTTCACCGTCGTGGGCGTGATCAACACCCACTTCCACGCCGATTTCGTCGCAGGACACCTGGAGATGGCGGCCGAGACCGGGGCGTGGATCGGCTACGGCCGCCGCGCCGAGACCGAATACCCCATCCGCAAGCTCGCCGACGGCGAGACCATCAGCCTCGGCGACGTCACCCTGGAGATCATGGAGACGCCGGGGCACACCCCGGAGTCGATCAGCGTGCTGGTCTACGAACGCGGTGAGGACACGGTCCCGTACGGTGTGCTCACGGGCGACGCCCTCTTCATCGGCGACGTGGGACGCCCCGATCTGCTCGCCTCCGTCGGCGTGACGGCCGAGGAACTCGGCGCCATGCTGTACGACAGCGTGCAGAACAGGCTGATGGGCCTGCCGGACGAGGTGCGGGTCTTCCCCGCGCACGGCGCCGGATCCGCCTGCGGCAAGAACCTGTCCACCGAGAAGCAGTCCACCATCGGCGAGCAGCGGGCCACCAACTACGCGTGCGTGCCCATGTCGCAGGACGACTTCGTGGGAATCGTGGCCGCCGGCCAGTCGGCAGCGCCCGGCTACTTCGCCTACGACGCCGAACTCAACCGCAAGGAGCGGGAACTGTTCGACCCGGCCGCCGCCCCCCGCCCGCTCACCGTCGAGGACTTCGTCGGCCTCCGTGCCTCAGGTGCCGTCGTCGTCGACGCCCGCGACCCGCAGGAGTTCGCCGCCGGTCATCTGCGCGGCGCGGTGAACGTCCCGGCCGACGGACGGTTCGCCGAGCAGGCCGGCACCGTCCTGCCGACCGACACCGATCTGCTGGTCGTCGCCCCGCAGAACCGCGAGGAGGAGATCGTCACCCGCCTCGCCCGGATCGGCTTCGACCGCGTGGCCGGATACCTGCGCTCCCCGGACGACGCTCTGACCGCGCTGGCCGAGGAGGTCACCCCGGCCAGCCGCCTCACCGCCGCCCAGGTCCGTGCCGCTCTGGCGGGCGACAGCGCGCCGGTCGTCATCGACGTGCGCAACTGCGGCGAGCGCGGCGAGCGCGGCTTCATCGACGGGGCCCTGCACATCGCGCTGGGCGAGCTGCCCCGCCGCCTGGGCGAGATCCCTCGCGAGACACCCCTGGTCCTGCACTGCGCGGGCGGTCACCGCTCCTCCATCGCCGCCAGCCTGCTGCGCCACCACGGCTTCACCGACGTCTCCGACATCCTCGGCGGCTACGCCGCCTGGGCCCTGCTCGACACCCCCGCGGCCGTCTGACCCGATGGGCCGGCCCCACGGGGACCGGCCTGCGACCCCCAGTCGCCGAAAGCCGCCGGCGCACCCGCGCGGGGCCCTCGAAGCCCTGACCGGTCCCGCGCGCAAGCGTCGGCCCCCACCTGCCCCCGTATATACCCCACCCCGTATTCCATGCGGGTCCCCTCACCACGACGGAGTCTTCATGACCATCGACACCTCCCGCGCCGCCGGCCTCACCCCCGCCGCCCTTCAGCGGCTGATCAAGGACGGACACGGACCGCGCCTTCTGGACGTGCGCACCCCGGGCGAGTTCCGGACCGCTCACATCCCCGGCTCCTACAACGTCCCGCTCGACACGCTGCGCGAGCACCGCGCCGAACTCCTCGCCCACCTCGACGAGGACGTCGTCCTCGTCTGCCGCTCCGGCGCCCGCGCCGCACAGGCCGAGCAGGCCCTCGCCGAGGCCGGCCTGCCGAACCTGCGCGTCCTGGACGGCGGCATGATGGCCTGGGAGGTGGCCGGGGCGCCGGTCAATCGGGGTGAGGCGCGCTGGGACCTGGAGCGCCAGGTCCGCCTCATCGCCGGATCGATCGTGCTCGTCACCGGCGTCGTGGGCGTGCTCATGCCGGGCGTGCACCTGATCGGCACCGCCATCGGCGCCGGGCTGACCTTCGCCGCGCTCAGCAACACCTGTGCCATGGGCATGCTGCTCTCCAAGCTGCCCTACAACCGCGGCCCGCGCACCGACATCCGTACCGTCATCGCCTCCCTGCGGGAACGCTCGTGATCACGCTCGTCCTCGCCGCGTCCGTACTGATCGGCATCAGCCTCGGCGTCCTCGGCGGCGGCGGCTCCATCCTGACGGTGCCGATCCTGGTCTATCTCGCGGGGATGGACACCAAGGAGGCCATCGCCACCTCGCTGTTCGTCGTCGGCGTCACCAGCCTGGTCGGACTCGTCCCGCATGCCCGTGCGGGCCGCGTGCGGTGGCGCACCGGCCTGGTCTTCGGCGCGGTCAGCATGGTCGGCGCGTACGGCGGAGGTCGCCTCGCCGAGTACATCCCCGGCACGGTCCTGCTCGTGGCGTTCGCGCTGATGATGCTCGCCACCGCGTTCGCCATGCTCCGCAAGTCCCGCAAGGCGAAGGCGACCAAGCCCGCCCACACGGAGCTGCCCGTCAAGCACGTGATCGTCGAGGGCCTCGTCGTCGGCGCGGTCACCGGACTGGTCGGCTCCGGCGGTGGATTCCTCGTCGTCCCGGCGCTCGCCCTGCTCGGCGGACTGCCCATGAGCGTCGCCGTCGGCACCTCCCTCCTGGTCATCGCCATGAAGTCCTTCTCCGGACTCGCCGGCCACCTCGCCGACGTCCAGATCGACTGGAACCTCGCACTGATGGTGACCGCCGCGGCCGTCGTCGGCAGCCTCGTCGGCAGCCGCTTCGCCGGGCGCATCCCCCAGGACACCCTCCGCAAGGGGTTCGGCTGGTTCGTCGTCGTCATGGGCGTCTTCGTTCTCGGCCAGCAACTGCCCCACGCGATCTGGGCCAGCCCCCTGGCCTGGGCCGGCCTCGGCCTCGCCGCGGCGGCGGCCGTGATCTGGGGCACAGCGCGGGCTCGCCGTCCACGGCCACCCGCGGACGCACCCCAGGTAGGCTCCAGGGAGCCGGCCGCGCGCCCCTAGGTTGATACCCCGAGGGGTATCCTTGAGTCGGCAGCCGATGAGAAGGAGGAACCCGGTGAAGGTAGAAGAAGAAGCGGCGACCGCGGTCCTCAACCGGCTGCGCCGTGCCCAGGGGCAGCTCGCGGGCGTCATCGCCATGATCGAAGCCGGTCGCGACTGCAAGGACGTCGTCACCCAGCTCGCCGCCGTCTCCCGCGCCCTCGACCGGGCCGGTTTCAAGATCGTCGCCAGCGGAATGCGCCAGTGCCTCGCGGAGAGCGAGGAAGGCGCACCCCCGATGAGCGAACAGGAACTGGAGAAACTCTTCCTCACGCTCGCGTGACACGCGACGGCGGCCGGCGGGCACCCGCCGGCCGCCGTCGCTTCACGGCGCGGGCGGACACGTGTGTGCCCAGCTTCCCGCCGGCCTGGGTAGACTTGCAGAGTTATGCAATTTACTAGTTTCGGATGTGAGCGAGGGGCGTGGTGTGAGCGGGTTCGTGGAGGCGGCGCTGGCGCGAGTCCGGGTGGCGCGGGCTCGACTGGCGACTGCGTGTGCGGCTGAGGACGCCTTCGCGGAGGCGCAGGCTGCCGAGGAACTGGAGGACGCGCTTCGCGTGGCTCGCGATCACGGCGTGGACACCGGCGTCGAAGCGGAGGGGTCGTGATGTGTACGGCGTCCCTCTGTCGGCAGGACCTGGACGCCCGCCACGAGCCGGTCACGCGCGTGGCGGGCGCGGATGAGGTCGGCGACGTCCTGACCCGGGCGGGCCGTCATGGGGTGAAGGTTCGCCTCCGCCCGTACGCTCGCAACGACGGCGGACACACAGCCGGCGGTGCCGGGAACGGAGGCGAGCGGCCATGACGGTGAAGCCCGAGGACGACGCCGCTGCGGCGCATGAGAAGTGGCTGGAGAAGGGCGTCGCGCTGCGCGCCTTCTTCTACATCTTCGGGACCCACCTCTTCGCCGGGTTCGTGTGGCTGCTCTTCTACGTGGGTCAGCACGCCCAGAAGTGAGCCCGTGCGACGGCGGTGCGCCCCCGGACGGCCTCTACTGAGGGCGGGTGGCGCGCAGGTCGGCCAGGAGTTCGGCCTGACCTTGCAGAACTCCGGAGAGGATGCTACGTGCCACGCGGAGTAGCTCGGCGACCTCGGGGCTGGTGAGCCGGTAGTACACGTTGGAGCCCTCGCGGCGGGTGAGGACGAGGTTGGCCTTGCGCAGGACGGCGAGCTGCTGGGACAGGCTGGCCGCTTCGATTCCGATCTCGGCGAGCATCTCGGCGACCGCGTGCTCGCGCTCGCTCAGCAGTTCCAGGACGCGGATGCGGATCGGGTGGCCGAGGGTTTTGAAGAACTCCGCCTTGAGCTGGTAGAGCGGCGCCTGCGTACTGTCGGCACCGCCCGCCTTGCCTGTCGCGCGTGTACTGCGCACCTCGTCCACCCAACGCTCATCGTCACAGGGGCAGCCCTTCCGCCCCGAACACACAGTGTGCGACCTCCACAATTGCAGATTCCTGCAATTCCCGGACCCCCGCAGGCCCATGCCGGGACGGCCGGGCCCAGGCGCGGGGCACCGCGGTCCTGCTGCTCCGGCCCGGGTCAGGCCTTCTTCAGGAACTCCGTCCTCAGGACGAGGCCCTTGACCTTCTTGGTGTTGCACTCGACCTCGCCGGGCTTGCTGGTGAGGCGGATGTTCTTGACCAGGGTGCCGCGCTTGAGGGTCTCCGAGGTGCCCTTCACTTTCAGGTCCTTGATCAGGGTGACCGAGTCGCCGTCCTGGAGCCGGGTGCCGTTGGAGTCCTTGACGATCATGTCGCTCATGGTGCCGTCTTCTTTCCTGGTGTTCACGTCGAAGTTGATGGGGCGGGTCGGATCCGGGCCGGTGCGGCGGGGTTCGGGGTGTCAGGCCAGTCGTCGGTGTGCCACTCCCTGCCCCCTGCCGCACCCCGGCCGGGGGCGGCGCCGTCGTCGTGGTGGTCGGCGAGGGCGGTGGGCAGGTCGCGGTGGACGGGGACGGCCGGTTCGTCGGCGGCGGGGACGAGAGAGCCGTCCGCGGGGATCGCGGCCAGTTCGAGGGCGCGGCCGGCGGCGGCCAGGCGTCGGGCGGCCTGCCTGACGGCGAGCTGTCCGCCGACGGACCAGCCCAGCAGTTCGGTCAGGTCCAGGATCACCGGGCCGGTGCCGCGCGCTTCGGCCCAGCCGATGGCGCCGGTGAAGCGGGCGGTCGCCTCCGCGCCGAGGTATCCGGCCAGGGACAGCACGCCCAGGTTGTCGTGGGTGGTGTAACGCCACTCGATCGTCATCGTCGGTTCCTCGGCTTCACAGGGGCAGGGTGATCCAGATGCTCTTGCCGCGTCCGTCCGCGTCGCCGCGGATCACGGCGGTACCGCCCAGCTCCATGGTCATTTCGGTCACCGTGGCCAGGCCGCTGCCGGGAGCCTTGGCCGGGGCGCCGAACAGCGGCGGCTGGTAGGGGTGGCGGTCGTGGACGGCGAACGCGAACACACCCGGCCCGTGCGCGTAGGTGACCGTGATCGTCGGTGTGACCGTAGCGGCGTGCCGGACCGCGTTGGTGACCAGCTCGGCCAGGATCAGCAGCGCCGGCCCGGTGCTCGGGTGACGCAGGCCGACCCCGCATTCGACCAGTACCAGCTCGGTGGTCTCACGCGCGATCCGTACGGCCGATCCCATCGCGGGCATGGTCAGGACATGCCGGTACGGCAGCGGCGTCGGCCGTGAGGCCGTCATCGGCCCGCCCCGTGGAGGGGGCGGGCGAGGCGGAACCCGGACACCGACTGCGGATGCAGGCGCAGCAGGGTGTCGTGGGGGCCGTGGCTCCACCCGGGCAGGGTGCGCCGGTAGTGGGCGGCCTCGTGAGGGTCGGTGATGACGTCGGCCGGGCCGTGGGCGCTGACGGTCCAGCCGGTCCCGGCAGGCTGCATCTCGTCGACCTGATAGGTCAGCACTGCCCTGGCCAGGGCCGCGGCGGCCTGGACGGGCGCGCGCACGACGAGGCGTCCGTACTCCATGACGTGCGCGGCCGGGCGGATGACGGCCAGCTCACGCTGGAGGTAGACGAGCCTGCCTCGGGTGGAGCCTTCGAGGAGCCAGAGGGCTTCGGTGCCGGAGACCTCGATCATGCGCGAGGCGCTGGGGGCGGTCATCGCGGCGCCTTCCGGATACGGTGCGGGTGGGGGTGGTGCCGGACGGGCAGGAGTCCGGCTTGCTCGAGGTGCTTGCGGGCTCCCGCGATCGCTTCGGGGGTGGTGGCGTATTCGCGGCCCTCGTGCCGGAGGAGTTCGAGGGCGCCGACCGATTCCAGGGCCTGGCGCTGGCCAGGGCGGATACCGGAGGTCATCACGGCGATGCCGCGCCGGTTCAGCTTCTCTACCGCGTCCTTCAGCACGAGGGCGCCGGTGGCGTCCATCGTCGTCACACGCGACATGCGCAGGATGACCACCCGCACGTCGGAGACCTCGGAGAGCTCGAGGAGGAAGCGGTGCGCGCCGGCGAAGAACAGCGGACCGTCGATCCGGTACGCCACGATGTGCTCGGTCAGCAGCCTGTGCTCCTCGTCGCTGTGCTCGCCGGGCAGGTCCGGGCGGAAGTCGACCTGGTCCAGACGGGCCTGGGCCGCCACCGACCGCAGGGCCAGGGCTCCCGCGACGACGAGCCCGATGATCACCGCGTAGACGAGGTCGAGCGCCAGGGTGGCCGCAGCGGTCAGCACGAGGACGACGGCGTCGGAGCGGGTGGCCTTCGCCATGGCGCGCAGCGCGCCGACCTCGACCATCCGTACCGCGGTCGCCAGCAGCACACCGGCGAGCGCGGCGAGCGGGATCTTCGAGACCAGGGGGGCGGCGGCGAACACGATGGCGGCGAGGACGGCGGCGTGGGTGAGGGCGGCGAGACGGGAGGAGGCGCCGGTGCGGACGTTGACCGCGGTCCGGGCGATCGCGGCCGTCGCCGGGACTCCGCCGAACAGCGGGGCGGCCAGGTTGGCGATGCCTTGCCCGAACAGCTCCCTGTCCGGGTCGTGTCGCTGTCCCACCGTCATCCCGTCCGCCACCGTCGCCGACAGCAGTGACTCCAGAGCGGCCAGGGCCGCCACCGCCACCGCCGGAGCGATCAGAGAGCCGAGCGCGGAGACGTCGAGGAAGGCCAGGGACGGGGCCGGGAGCCCGGTGGGAAGGTCCCCGATGAGGGCCGCCGAATCCCGGTGGAAGAGCCGAGCGACGACGGTCGCGGCGATGACCGCGACGATGGAGAACGGGATCGCCGGCCGCCACCTCGCCCCGGCCAGCATCACCGCGGCCACGCCCAGGGAGAGACTGATCGCGGTCCAGTCCGGCGCCGCGACGAACGCCTCCACCGCCCGCCACGCCACGAGAAGGACTCTCTCCCCTTCGGGCTTGGCGACGCCGAGAGCGTTGGGTATCTGCTGGAGGCCGATCACGCACGCGATACCGAGCGTGAAACCCTCCACCACCGGCGCCGGCACGTACCGCATGTACTGCCCCGCCCGCAGCAGCGCCAGCGCGATCAGCAGCACACCGGCCATCAATCCGACCGTCAGCACGCCGCCGGGCCCGAACCGGGCCACGATCGGAACCAGCACCACGGTCATCGCGCCGGTGGGGCCGGACACCTGGAGGTTGGAGCCTCCGAACACCGCGGCCAGCGCGCCGGCGACCACCGCGGTCGCCAGCCCCGCCTCCGCGCCGAGCCCGGAGGACACCCCGAACCCCAGGGCGAGCGGGAGGGCGACGATCGCGACGGTCAGCCCGGCCAGCAGGTCGCGGCGGGGATTTCGTCCCATCAACCGGAAGTCGGCGCGTGCGGGCAGGACGGCGCGCAGACGACGGGCCGCACCGAGCAGAACGGGGTTCACGGAGCCGGAACCTCGCCCTCGCGCAGCTCCTCCAGGAGCTCCGTCTGCCCGGCCAGCACCTCGGTCAGGATCCGCCGGGCCGCGAGCATCAGCTGTGCCACGTCCCCGCCGGCCAGCTCGTAGACCACGGTCGAGCCGTCCCGGGCCGAGGTGACGATCCCCGACCGCCGCAGGACCGCAAGCTGCTGGGACAGAGCCGAGGGCTCGACCTCGATCGCCGCCAGAAGCTCCCGCACCGGCATCGCCCCGGCCTGCAACAGCTCCAGCACACGTATGCGCACCGGGTGCCCGAGCATGCGGAAGAACTCGGCCTTCGCCTGATACAGCGGAACCGGCACGGTCTCTCCTTCGCTCGATCATCCAGCCGCCGACGAATGTCCCGGCTGCGCCCGTGTCTACCTGCGGACACAACAATCTAAGAATGTATGTAATTGCAGATTTTTGCAATTAGCGGCGTCTGTGGTCCGTCGCGGGCTTGCGCTGGTACGTGATGCAGTGGCAGCCGTCGCTCGCCACGTGGGACGTCGGCGCTGTCCGGCGAGAGCGAAGACGCCGCCCTCCAGCCGGGTCGATCGGGTCCGGAGGGCGGCTGGGCGTGGCGAGGCGGTGGCACGGGCCTTGCGTAGGGGCCCTTCCGTCGCCTGTTCAGGCGTCATCAGCCGCGCCGAGCTGACCCGGGCGCTGTGGGGCACGGACGCCACGGACAGCAACACCCTCACCGTGCACATCCGCCGCGTGCGGATGAAGCTGCGGCAGGAGGCCGCGAGCTGCTGCACCATGGACGCGATCCGCGGCCTGGGATACCGGCTGGAGTGCAGCACCGCCAGGACGCCGGCGTCCTGGGACGCCTGACCCGGCCCTCCTTCGAAGGCAGCTAGGCACCCCTTCCGACGGGGGAAGAGGGTGGCGGTGTCCTCGGGGGCGGAACCGGCGGGTCAGGTTCTCTGTGACTCGGCGGGCAGCAGCTCACGGATCAGCTGCTCGATCCGGGCCTCCAGTGCGTCCCCGTGCTCGGGGGAGATTCCCGCCCCGCGCGCCAGGGCGCCGAGCCGATGGTCCGCGAAGCGCTCGACGAGCGTCGGCAGATGGGTGCTCACCCGGGCCTGGACGGTGAGCAGGTCGGCGCACTCGGTCACGTACCGCTCGACGGTCTCGCGTGAGAACGACGCTCGGTGGCGCGCCGCCAAGCGACGGGTGATGCGGCCGAGCAGGGCGCTCGTGTCCCGCAGGGGCGGCATCGACCGCCCGAGGTGAGCCGAATCGTCCACCGGGCACCTCCCTGTGTGCTCCGGAACCGTCCCGGCTCCCATTCGGAATCACAGATGTGTGTCTATGTTCTGGATAGGCGGGACCGAAAGCGAACGCTCGGTGAACAGGTGGTAGGGCCACATTCCAGTGCCCCTTCCGGGGCCGGCGCGCTCGTATGGTGAATAGATGGCTATCACTGCAATAGACGCGTCCCCGGACGTGCGCGCCCCGGAGGCGGAGGCATGCACCCCCCGCCTGGCCTGCCTCCTGATCGACCGGGAGGAGGCGCAGCGGCTGGCGGCCACGCTCAAGGCCGTCGCCGACCCCACCCGGCTGCAGATACTGCGACTGATCGAGCGCTCGCCGGAGGGCGAGGCGTGCGTGTGCGACCTGACCGAGTGCCTGGGCCTGCGGCAGCCGACGGTCAGTCATCATCTGAAGATCATGACCGAGGCCGGGCTGCTGAAACGTGAGCGCCGTGGCACCTGGGCCTGGTTCTCCGTGGATCACGAGGGCCTCCGCCGCGTCCGGGACATCCTGGACCCCGCGACCGCCTGACCGTCCGTCGGGGATAGCGGACCGGAGGCCGGTTCTCGTTCCGCGCCCGTCGGCTACTCGGAGAGGAAGCTCTCCAGCTCCCGCACGAGGGCGGCTTTGGGCTTGGCACCGACGATGGTCTGGGTGACCTCGCCGCCGACGTAGACGTTCATCGTCGGGATGGACATGACGCCGTACGCCGCGGCCGTGTCCGGGTTCTGGTCGATGTTGAGCTTGACGATCTCGATCTTGTCGCCGTGCTCGGCCGCGATGGCCTCCAGGGAGGGTGCGAGCTGGCGGCACGGGCCGCACCACTCGGCCCAGAAGTCGACCAGGACGGGCTTGTCGCTCTTGAGGACGCCGGCCTCGAACGAAGCGTCGGTCACGGTCTTGAGTGTCATGGGTACCTCCTCGTGGGTGTTGTGGTGTGGCCCGGTCCGGGTCAGACCGCGGCCGTGGCCAGGGCGGGGGTTTTGTCGGCGAGGGCGGCGAGGTAGCGCTCGGCGTCGAGTCCCGCCGCGGCGCCGGTGCCGGCGGCGGTGATGGCCTGGCGGTAGGTGTGGTCGACGACGTCGCCGGCGGCGAAGACGCCGGGGAGGTTCGTGCGGGTGGAGGGCGCCTCGACCTTGATGTAGCCCTCGCCGTCCAGGTCGATCTGGTCGGTGAAGAGTTCGGTGCGGGGGTCGTGGCCGATGGCGATGAACAGGCCGGTGACCGCGAGCTCGCGGGTCTTGCCGGTGAAGGTGTCGCGCAGGACGACGCCGCCGAGCATGCCGTTCTCGGCCTTGATCTCCGCGATCTCGCTGTCGAAGGCGAAGGAGATCTTGTCGTCCGCGAAGGCCCGGTTCTGCATGACCTGGGAGGCCCGCAGGTTCGAGCGCCGGTGCACGACGGTGACCGACCTGGCGAAGCGGGTGAGGAAGGTGGCCTCCTCCATGGCGGTGTCGCCACCGCCGACCACGACGACGTCACGGTCGCGGAAGAAGAACCCGTCGCACGTCGCGCACCAGGACACGCCCCGGCCGGACAGCTCGTCCTCGTTCGTCAGGCCGAGCTTGCGGTAGCCGGAGCCGGTCGTGATGATCACGGCCTTCGCCCGGTGGACGGTGCCCTCGGAGTCGGTGACTTCCTTGATCTCGCCGGTCAGGTCGACGGAGACGATGTCGTCGTCGATCATCTCCGCGCCGAACCGCTCGGCCTGAGCCCGCATGTTCTCCATGAGGACCGGGCCGTCGACTCCCTCGGGGAAGCCGGGGAAGTTCTCGACCTCGGTCGTCGTGGTCAGCGAGCCGCCCACGAAGATCGAGCTGCCGAAGAGCAGCGGTTCGAGCTGTGCGCGGGCGGTGTAGAGGGCGGCGGTGTATCCGGCGGGGCCTGATCCGATGATGATGACGTTCCGAATGTCCGACGCCTCAGAGGTCGCGCTCACGCCTTGGGCTCCGGAGCGATCTCCTCGATCAGGCCCTCGACGAGCTTCTTGATCTCGTCGCGGATCGGGCGCACGGCCTCGACGCCCTGACCGGCCGGGTCCTCCAGCGTCCAGTCGAGGTAGCGCTTGCCCGGGAAGACCGGGCAGGTGTCGCCGCAGCCCATGGTGATGCACACGTCGGACGCCTTGACCGCATCGACCGTGAGGATCTTCGGGGTCTCGGCGGTGATGTCGATGCCGACCTCGCGCATCGCCTCGACGGCGGCGGGGTTGACCTGGTCGGCGGGGGCGGAACCGGCGGAGCGGACCTCGACGCGGTCCCCGGCCAGGTGCGACAGCCACGCGGCGGCCATCTGGGAACGGCCGGCGTTGTGGACACAGACGAACAGGACGGAGGGCTTCTCGGACACGGCAGGTCTCTCTTGTCTCGCGACGAAATCAGGCGCAACTGAAATCAGCACCCGGTGGTGTCAGCCACCACTGATGTGAGAGTATCAGTCCATGATGACGTCAGTCGACACTGAGTTGATGCGGGTGCTGGGCGATCCCCTGCGCCTGCAGATCGTGACCCTGCTCGCCCGCGAGATGCTCTGCACCACCCACCTCGTCGAGGAGACCGGTGCCAGGCAGACCAATCTCTCCAACCACCTGAGAGTGCTGCGCGAGGCCGGGGTCGTCGAGACCGAACCGTGCGGCCGGTTCACGTACTACAAGCTCCGCCCGGACGTCATCGCTTCCGTTGCAGGCCAGTTCGCCGATCTGGCCGAGTCCGCCCGTACCGCTGCCGAGAACAAGAGGGCCTGTCCGTGACCCCCACCCAAGCGCCCGCCCCGACCGAGGAGTCCTCGGTCGTCGCGAAGCTTTCGACGCTTGACCGTTTTCTCGCCGTCTGGATCCTGCTGGCCATGGGCCTCGGGCTGGGTCTGGGCCGGCTGATCCCCGGGCTGAACGACGCGCTCGCCAAGGTCGAGATCGGCGGCATCTCCCTGCCGATCGCCGTCGGCCTGCTGATCATGATGTACCCGGTCCTCGCCAAGGTCCGGTACGACAAGCTCGACGCCGTGACGGGCGACAAGAAGCTCATGGTGTCGTCCCTCGTCATCAACTGGATCCTCGGCCCGGCGATCATGTTCGCCCTCGCCTGGATCTTCCTGCCCGACCTGCCCGAGTACCGCACCGGCCTGATCATCGTCGGCCTGGCCCGCTGTATCGCCATGGTCATCATCTGGAACGACCTGGCCTGCGGCGACCGCGAGGCCGCGGCCGTCCTGGTCGCCCTGAACTCGGTCTTCCAGGTCATCGCCTTCGGTCTGCTGGGCTGGTTCTACCTCGACCTGCTGCCGGGCTGGCTGGGCCTCGGCGAGGGCGAGAGCCTCGACATCTCGATGTGGAAGATCGCGCTGAACGTCGTCATCTTCCTCGGTGTCCCGCTCGTCGCCGGCTTCCTGACCCGCCGGATCGGCGAGAAGAAGATGGGCCGCGAGTCCTACGAGCAGAAGTTCCTGCCCAAGATCGGCCCGTGGGCCCTCTACGGCCTGCTCTTCACGATCGTCATCCTCTTCGCCCTGCAGGGGAAGACGATCACGTCGCAGCCGCTGGACGTGGCGCGGATCGCGCTCCCCCTCCTCGTCTACTTCGCGGTGATGTGGTTCGGCACCTTCCTGCTCGGCAAGGCGATCGGCCTCACCTACGACCGCACCGCCACGCTCGCCTTCACAGCCGCCGGCAACAACTTCGAACTGGCCATCGCCGTCGCGATCGCCACCTTCGGCGTCACCTCCGGCCAGGCGCTCTCCGGAGTCGTCGGCCCGCTCATCGAGGTCCCCGTCCTCGTGGCCCTGGTGTACGTCTCGCTGGCCTGGCGGAAGAAGTTCGCGGCCTCGGCCATCACCACCCCCCAGGGGAAGTAGGTCGTCGTACGGCATCATCCGGCTGCCCCGCTGCTCGCAGCGGGGCAGCCGCGTCAGAAGGGATCACCAGGGAATGAGCAGGCGGCACGACGTGGTCGTCATCGGCGGCGGCCAGGCCGGACTCGCGGCCGGCTACCACCTGCGCCGCCTCGGCCTGGACTTCGTCATCCTCGACGCCCAGGCCGCGCCGGGCGGAGCCTGGCAGCGCACCTGGGACTCCCTGCACCTCTTCTCTCCCGCCGCGTTCTCCTCCCTGCCGGGGCGGATCATGCCCCCGCAGCCGGGGGAGACGTACCCCGGCGCCGCGCACGTCGTCGACTACCTGACCGACTACGAGCAGCGCTACGACCTCCCGGTCGTCCGCCCCGTCCAGGTCGAGGCGGTCCACCGGGACGGCGACCGCCTGCGGGTGGAGAGCGCGGCGGAATCCTGGAGCGCCCGGTCGGTGATCAGCGCCACCGGCACCTGGTGGCGTCCGTTCCTGCCCGCGGCCCCCGGGCGTACGGAGTTCAAGGGCGCCCAGCTCCACACGGTCGAGTACCGGCGGCCCGCCGACCTCGCCGGGCAGAAGGTCGTGGTCGTCGGTGGCGGGAACTCCGGCGCCCAGATCGCCGCCGACCTCGCGTACGACACAGACCTGACCTGGGTCACCCAGCGCCCGGCCCGGTTCCTCGCCGACGACATCGACGGCCGTGCCCTCTTCGACCACGCCACGGCCCGCCGGCGCGCCCTGGACGAGGGGCGTACGGACACCGGAGGCGTCGCGTCCCTCGGCGACATCGTCGCCGTCCCGCCCGTACGCGAAGCCCGCGAGGCGGGGCTCCTCAAGGCCCAGCCGATGTTCACCCGCCTCACCGCGACCGGCGTGGAGTGGGCCGACGGCACCCGTGCAGAGGCCGACGCGATCGTCTGGTGCACCGGCTTCCGCCCGGCCCTCTCCCACCTCGCCCCACTCGGCTTGCGGGGCCCGCGCGGTCACATCCCCACGGCGGGTACCCAGTCGCTTCGGGAGCCTCGCCTCCACCTGCTCGGCTACGGCGACTGGACCGGTCCCGCCTCGGCCACCCTCATCGGTGTCGGCCGCCCCGCCCGCGACGCCGCCCGGGCGATCGCGGAGCTGCTCGACCTGCCGCTGACGCACCGCGGCCGACCCTGACGGGACGGCGTCGGTTACGGGGTCTTCGGTGACTGCGGACGAGGATCCTGATGACGGGAGTGAGCGTGCTGAGCGATCTTGAGTGGGCGCCGCAGTCCTGCACGCCGCCCACCGAGGAGCGGCGTGCATGCTCGGGCCGCGCGGTCCGCCGTCGTCGGACAGCAACGGTGAGCGCGGCCCTGCGCGGCGGGCACATCGACTGAGGCTGCCGGGGGCTGCCGGCCGAGCCGGAACGCGGCAACGGCGGCCGGCGTCGTACGGCGGCCACCATGACCGCGCTGCGGGTCATCAGGCCGCTCAGCGGCTCGGGCGCACGCTGGAGGAGTTGCGGAGCCACTGGAGTGCGTTCCGGCGGCCCGGCCTGCTTTCCTGCGGGTCGCGCCCGTTGTGCGACAAGGACGTCACCGACGGTGAGTGATGCCGTACGGCATCATCGACTCGCCGCGTGGGTCAGGGCGGCCAGGCGATCCTCGCCCATGAGTGTGTCGGCCTGCCACGGCACCAGCCATGCGCGGGCTGCCAGCTCATGACGGACGCGGTGCGGCTGCGGACCCTCCCGTGCCGCCCGGGCGCGCAGCACGGGATCCCGGGTGCCGCTGCCCGTCAGTGCCGCGTCGACCACCCAGCCGAACGGCTCGCGTCGTGGCCCCGCGGGCGAGGCCCAGGGCGAGGGCGGCGGCGATGGCGGTCTTGTCCACGCCGCCCTTGCCCATCACGAGTACCGCGCCGGGCGGGCCGGCGGCCGGCTCGTCGACCAACGCCGCGATGGAGGGGAGCGGCGTCTCCTGCCCGTCGGCGTGCGCGTCGCCGTCGGCGTGGGCGGCCACGATGGCGCCGGTGGGGGCACGGGGCCCAGCACGGGACCCCTGACCTCGGACCGGCGAGCGAAGTGCGGCGACCCGCGCACAGGACAAGACCGGCCGATGGAGCCCGCCGCACCCATGCCGCACTCCCGCACGCATTCCCGCAGCGCCGCGGAACCCCGTTGGAGGTGGTGCGGGGGTGTTCTTTCGTGATCACTGCCGCCTCTTGAACAGGTGGGGATGGGGTTGCTGGGTGGCGGCGGGGCTCCCACTGTGCTCGGCGTCGTAGCAGATGACGCAGGTGATGCGGCGCGCGGGAAGCGAGAGGGCGGAGACCCCCATTCCGGCGTTATGGGTGATCTGCTCGGCGGTGACGACGTGGGCGTGCTCGGCGCACACGGCGGCGCCGCAGTGGCGGCACACGGCCGTCGCGGGGACGGTCTTCCCTTCCTGGGCGCAGTCGTAGCAGTTCACGGTTACCCCTTCCCTCATGTCGATGCCGACCGGAGACACGGCCCAGATCGCACCGGGCTGGACGGCACGCGCCAGCAGGGCCCGAGCGGTGCGAAAGCGGTGGTGACCGCGGCCGGACCGAGCGCGCGTCGCCAGTCGATCCGTCGGTCATGACGAGCACAGCACCGTCGATCGGGCGCCCCCTGGTCGTTCCAGTGCCGATTGGAGCATCCGTTTCGATACTCCACCGCCCACGACGCCCTGTAAGGGGCCATGCGTACCCGTTTCCTGGGGCCGGGTGGCCCCAGGGACCGTCACCCCGGGCCAGCGGTCTGTCGCAGAGAACGCGGAGGCGGGCCCCTGAGTCAGGACAGCGTGCTGACGACCTCGCGCACCTGCGTCGCGACAGACTCGGGCAGCGGCGCGTAGTGAATGGCGTGCAGCTCCTCCTGGCCTTCCCGGCTGGCGGTGTAGGCGAGGAAGGACTTGAGCGCCGGCAGGCTCTCGGGGGCGTTGCCGGTGTCGCACACGATCTCGTACGTCACGAGGACGATGGGGTACGCGCTCTCGGCGGAGGTCTTGTAGTCGAACTTCAGCCGCAGGTCCTTGCCTTCGCCCACCACCTCCGCAGAGGCGATACCCTTCGAGGCCGTCTCCGTGGTGGGGGCGACCGGCTCGGCGGCGCCGGTGGCGATGCGCACCGTATCGATCTTCCGCTTCACCGCGAACGACAGCTCGAAGTAGCCGATGGAGCCGTCGGCCTGCATCACCCCGGTGGCGACCGCATCCGATCCGTTGGCCGAATGGCCGCCTCTCGCCTGCCACTTCTTCTCAGCCGGGTACGGCCAGCGGTCACCGGCCGCGCCCTTGAAGTACGCGTTGAGGTTCTGGGTCGTGCCGGAGTCGTCCGCGCGGTGGATGGCGACAATGGGCAGTTCCGGAAGCTTGACGCCCGGGTTGAGCTCCTGGATCGCCGAGTGGTTCCACTTCGTGATCCGGGTGTCGAAGATGCGGGCGAGCGTGGGAGCGTCCAGAACGAGATCGGTCACGCCGGGGATGTTGTAACCGATGGCGACGGGCCCGCCGACCATCGGCAGGTCGATCGCCTGCCCGCCCTGACACATCTGCTGCGAGATCTTGCGGTCCTCTTCGGTCAGCGCCTCATCCGTACCCCCGAACGTCGTGGCGCCGCGCTGGAACTGGGCGACCCCGGCGCCTGAGCCGAGCGGGTTGTAGACGAGCTGGACACCGTCACAGGAACGCTGGTACTGCTGCATCCACCGCTTCATCGCGTTCTGCTGCGCGGTGGAACCAGACCCGCGCACCTGCCCGCCGTCGGGACAGTCGATGTCAGGGACCGGCTCTTCCGCGACCGACTTCGCGTCGCCGCCGCCACATGCGCCGAGCGCCAGCACGCCTGCCGCCACGGCGGCCACCGCCTTCCACCGCCTGGTTCGTACTGAAAGCCGGAACTGCACCTTGATCCCCCTGGGGTATGCGGATGACCGGGCGAGGACCGTACCGGCGCCCTGGTGTATAGATGCTCACCGATATCCGAGAGAGAGGGGTGGCACGCAGCGGAACAGCAGGCATCGCACGGGTGACATCGCGGTGATCGCGACGGCTGTCGGAACTGGGCCGTCAGGCAAGGTCGGTGGACGCGAGGGTGACGGCGTTCGGCGAGGACGACGTCGCGCCGGACATCGTGGTGACAGCCGATCGTTCCTTGCCCAGCGGAGTGCCCCCGAGGCCTGGGCTGTTCATCGATCGCCGACCACAGTCGGCAACCCGCTGGGGAGAACGGGGGTGGGCCGGCCGTCACCGTCGCAGGCGGCCCAGGATGTGGCCGGCGTCGCGCCCGACGCCTCGGAGGGTCTTGGACGAGAAGCTGCGCTGGAACTCCATCCCTATGAATCCGAGCCCGGGCGCCGTGGTGGCGACACCACCGCGGTGGAGCGGTCGTCCCTCGGCGTCCAGCACCCCGCTGCACTCCAGGTAGGGGAAGGCGGGGCGGTATCCGGTGGCGAGCACGACGGCGTCCACGGGCTCCTTCGTTCCGTCAGCCCAGACCACCCCCTCCGTGGTGAAGCGGCTGAACATCTCGCGCCGGTCCACTCCGTGCCGTTCGAGGGCTCCACGGTAGGTGCCGTCGTCGAGTACGGAGACGGGAGCCCTCGTCAGCAGCCGCCTGATCGGTGCGACGTCGAGGCCGCTGCGCCTGAGCCACCAGTGCAGGTCGCGGCCGAACGGGCGCTGTGCCATCCAGCCGACGGGGCGTCGCGTCGCCAGCGTCACGTCGGCGACGGCGCCCAGCTCGGCGGCGATCTGGATCGCGGAGTTGCCGCCGCCCACGACCAGGACCCTCGCCCTGGGGCCTCGCCCTGGGGGGATCCTCAGGGCGGTGAATCGGCCAGGACCACGGTAGTCGGCGGCGTGCAGGACGTCACCGCCGAACTCCCCGCTCCCGGGAATGGCCGGCATGTGCGGATGTCCGTAGTCGCCGGTCGCGGCGATGGCCGCGGGCGCGGTCCACTCCACACCGTCGTCGGCGCGCACGGTCCAGGCTCCTGCCGCGGGCACCACAGAGGAGACCGTCGTCGAGGTCCTGATCTCCGCGGGCACACGACCGGCGTACGCACGCAGGTAGTCCACGACCTCGTCCCGCGTGGGGTAGCGATCGGGGTCGCCAGGGAAGCGCATCCCGGGCAGAGCCGAGTACCGGGCCGGGGAGAACAGGGTGAGGCTGTCGTAGTAGAGCGGCCACGCGCCGCCGGGCTGCTCCGCCGCTTCCAGGACGAGAGTGCGGGTGAAGCCGTGGCGGGGCGCGAGGGCCGCAGCGGCCAGCCCGGACTGCCCGGCGCCGATGATGACGAGATCGGGATCCTTCATGAGATCGTGGTACTCCAGACAGTCGTTATTTCGGGAAGTGACGAAATGATGGATGCGGCCACGGCCGACTTCCTCAGGGCCCTGGCCGGCGAGACCCGCCAGAAGGTGATGCAGCAGTTCACCGGGGGCGTGGAGCTGACGGTCGGGGAGATCGCCGAACGCTGTGGACTCAAGCCGTCGACAGCGTCGGAACACCTGAGCCTGCTCCGGCGTGGCGGCCTGGTCCTCTCCCGCAAGGAGGGGAAGCAGGTCTACTACCGCGCCGACGGTGCCACGATGGCCAGTCGCCTCGACTCGCTCAAGGGCTACCTCGCGCGCTGCTGCCCGCCCGGCTGTGGAGCCTGACGGGTCCCCGACGTGCCCGTCAGCGGTTGTCGAGGAGTGTGGACATGGCGGCGACCACGGACGGTTCCACCCGGTAGTACACCCATGTGCCGCGCCGCTCCGAGGTCAGCAGGCCGGCCTCACGCAGCTTCTTCAGGTGGTGGGAGACGGTGGGCTGTGAGACGCCGACGTCGGCGATGTCGCAGACGCACGCCTCGCCGTCGGGATGCGAGGCGACCTTCGAGAACAGTCGCAGCCGCACCGGGTCGGCGAGGGCCTTGAACATCACGGCCATCTTCTCCGCGTCCGCCTGTGACAGCTCGGCCGAGGTGATCGGCGGGCAGCACGGAGTCACCTGCTCGGTCTGGACGACCGGAAGCCCCACCAGTGAATTCGACATATGTCTATGTTGACAGCTGTCGATGCGAGTGGCAAGCTCCAGGCGTAGAAGGACATCGACAAGCATCGAAACAAGGGGCTCGCTGTGATCGCCGGTTTCCGAAGCGCCATCCATGCCACCGGCGCTCGCCGCTCGGCCCGGCAGGACGCCGACGTCCAGTTCTGCGACGGCTGCGCCGAAATCCGCGGCAGCGCCTGCCGCGCCGCCGCGCACCCCCGCCGTACCCGGGCGTCGGCCCTCGCCTTCGGTCCTCGCTGATCCAGTCCCGAACGCCATCTCTGCCACCCCCCGCGTTGAGGAGAACACCCGTCATGAGCGAGCAGCAGCTTCCCGTCGTCGTCATCGGTGCCGGCCCGGCCGGTCTCGCCGCCGCCGCCCACCTTGTCGAGCGTGGCCTCGAGCCCCTGGTCCTGGAAGCGGGGCCCGCCGCCGGCAGCGCGGTGCGCGAGTGGGGCCACGTGCGACTGTTCTCCACCTGGTCCGAGGTCGTGGACCCGGCCGCCGAGAAGCTCCTCGCACCGACCGGCTGGGTGAAGCCGGACGGTGCGACGTACCCGTCCGGCGCCGACTGGGCCGATCGGTACCTGCAGCCGCTGGCCGACGTACTCGGCGACAAGGTCCGCTACGGCGCGACCGTGACCGGCGTCTCCCGCGTCGGCCGCGACCGGATCGTCGACGCCGACCGCGAGACTCAGCCCTTCACGGTGCAGATCCAGCTCGCCGACGGCTCCGAGCAGCGGCTCCTCGCCCGCGCGGTCGTCGACGCCTCCGGCACCTGGGCCACGCCCAGCCCGATCGGCGGCAACGGCCTCCCGGCCCTCGGCGAGAAGGCGGCGTCCGGCCGGATCTCGTACCGCATCCCGGACCTCAAGAACCCTGCCGTGCGAGCCCGTTACGCCGGGAAGCGCACCGCCGTCATCGGCTCCGGCGCCTCCGCCTTCACCGCCCTCGCCACGCTCGCCGACCTCGCGAAGTCCCACGACGGCACCGGCACCCACGCGGTCTGGATCCTGCGCCGCGGCATCTCCGGCTCCACCTTCGGCGGCGGCACCGCCGACCAGCTCCCCGCCCGCGGCGCACTCGGCCTCGCAGCCAAGGCCGCCGTCGACGAGGGTCACGCCGACGCCGTCACCGGCTTCCGCACCGAGGCCATCGAGCGCGACGGCGAGCGGCTCGTCCTCGTTGGCGACGACGGTCACCGGCTCGACCCGGTCGACGAGCTCATCGTCCTCACCGGCCTGCGACCGGACCTGTCCTTCCTCTCCGAACTCCGCCTCCGCCTCGACGAGCGCCTGCAGGCCCCCATCGAGCTGGCCCCGCTCATCGACCCCAACCAGCACTCCTGTGGCACCGTCTACCCGCACGGCGTGAACGAGCTCTCCCACCCGGAGAAGGACGTCTACCTCGTCGGCATGAAGTCGTACGGCCGCGCCCCGACGTTCCTCGCCATGACCGGTTACGAGCAGGTCCGCTCCATCGCCGCCGCCCTCGCCGGAGACCAGGAAGCCGCCGAGCGCGTCGAACTCACCCTGCCCGAGACGGGTGTCTGTGGCGGCGCCGGCCTCTTCGACGAGCCCGTGGCGAACCAGACCGACGGCGGCGGCTGCTGTGCCGCCCCCGCCACCCTCACCATCGGCATCGGAGCCCCGGCGTCCTCCGCGGGCTGCTGACCATCGTGCCCGACACCGAGGCAGGCGTGGGGGGGGAAAAGAAAGGGGGGGGGGGGGGGGGAAAAGGGGGGAGCACCACCCCCCTCTCCCACCCCACCCCCAAACGGGGGGGGGGCCCCTC
>NZ_JBHUYJ010000028.1:0-46542 GCF_042668715.1 Streptomyces sp. NPDC057271 | reverse complement strand
CGCGGGGCGGGGGGGGTTTTGTCCCACCCCCCCGCGCCGTACTCCCCGCTCTCTGCGCCACCCAGATCACCAGCTGGGGAATCGTCTACTACGCCTTCCCCGTCCTGCTCTCCCGCATCACCACCGACACCGGCTGGTCCACCAACGCCGTGACCGCTGCCTTCTCCCTCGCGCTTCTCGTCTCAGCGGTCGCGGGCATTCCCATCGGCCGGATGCTGGACCGCAGGGGCCCTCACCTCGTGATGACCGGGGGCTCGATCCTCGCCGTCCTGGCGATCCTCGCAGTGGCCGCGGCACCGAGCCTCCCCGTGTTCTTCGCCGCCTGGGCAGCGGCCGGTGTCGCCATGGCCGCCACCTTCTACCAGCCCGCCTTCGCCGCCCTCACCCGCTGGTGGGGCACCGACCGCGTCCGCGCCCTGACCGTTGTCACCCTCGCCGGCGGCCTCGCGAGCACGGTCTTCGCCCCGCTCACCGCCGTCCTCGCCGAACACCTCAGCTGGCGCGCCACCTACGCCGTCCTCGCCGTCATACTCGCCGCCATCACGATCCCGGCCCACGCACTCGCCCTGCGCGCACCCTGGCCACCAGCACCACCCGCGGCCCCGGCTTCAGATGACGGAATCCCGGTCGGCCGCAGCCGTCCCTTCGTGCTCCTGGCTGTCGCCTTCACGCTCTCCGGCTTCGCCGTGTACGCGGTCGTCATCGGACTTGTCCCCCTCCTCCAAGAACGTGGCGCGAGTACCACAGCCGCCGCATGGGCTCTCGGACTCGGCGGTGCCGGCCAGACGCTCGGCCGCACCCTGTACGCCGGCCTCGCTTCCAGAACATCGGTCACTACGCGCACCACCACGCTGATCGCCCTCGGCGGTGCGACCACAGCCGCGCTGGCCCTCGCTCCCGGACCGATTCCGCTCCTCGTCCTGGTCGCGGTCCTCGCCGGAGTCGTACGTGGGAACCTCACCCTGCTCCAGGCCACCGCCGTCACCGACCGCTGGGGCACCGCCCACTACGGCCGCCTCTCCGCGCTCCTCGGCGCCCCCGCCCACCTTGCCGCCGCCCTCGCCCCCTGGGCCGGGGCCGCCCTCGCGGGCTCACTCGGCGGATACGACGGTCTGTTCGGCGTACTCGCGGGGCTGTCTGGCGTTGCAGCGTGCGTCGGTCTGGCCGCAGACAGGGCGCTGCGTCGTGACGCGGCCCGTTCGGGCGGGGCCTGGTTCCGGCATCACTGAAGGTCGGCGGCAGACCGGCCGTGGCTGCGCACTTCGGCGGGTCGAATGTCCGGCGGGTCGTGCGCTCAGCAGGACACTCACCCGATCGAGCCGCCGTTGCCGCGCTCGTCCACGACCGGGTACCCGGCAGCGGCCCAGGAGTTCATGCCACCCTTGACGTCCACCGCGTCCGCACCCCGTTCGGCCAGGAGCTTCGCGGCCTGCCGCGAGCGGTGCCCGCTGCGGCAGATCACTACAAGCGGACGGCCCTGCGCGGAAGCGGGCAGCGCGGCCCCCGCGACCAGACCGGTCAGTGGGGCGTGCACCGCGTCCGGGGCGTGCCCGGCCTTCCATTCGGGGTTCTCCCGCACATCCAGCAGGACGGCTTCGGGCCGCTCCCCGCCGGTACGTGTGCGCGCCTCGTCCACGGACAAGCGCGGCCGGCTCCTGAGGAAGAGGAACATCGTCGACGTCACCTTTCGCGTCTCTGGTTCGGGGCGTCACCTGCCTGGAAGGCCAGGCGTGGCCGGCTCAGCCGGTGGTGACGGTCAGTCCGGCCTCGGCGGCGGCGTCGAATCCGTCGTCCACGGCGACGACCTGTCGTCCGGCGGCGTCGAGCAGGGATGCCGCGATGCCCGCGCGCACACCGCCCGCGCAGTGCACCCACACCGTCCCGTCCGGGACCTCGCCGAGACGGCGGTGCACCTCATGGATCGGGATGTGGACCGATCTCGCAATCCAGCCCCCGGCACGCTCGGAATCGCGGCGCACGTCGAGCACGACGACTCCGACCTTGTCCTGAGCCGCCAGTTCCGCGAACGTGGCACGGGGGAAGGAGGCGGCGCTCTCACCGTCGCGGAGCCAGATCGAGGGACCGCCGGTCGCGGCGGCTGCCGGCCGGTCGATGCCGACCCGGGCCAGTTCCCGCTGGGCGGCGGCCAGTTGACCGGCCGACTCGGCAAGCAGGGTGACGGGCTTGCCCCACGGGATCATCCAGGCCAGATAGGTCGCGAGCTTGCCGTCCGCCTCGAAGTTGAACGAACCCGCGACATGTCCCTCGGCGAACGCGATCCGGTTGCGCAGGTCCACGACCCACTCACCGGCCGCGAGGCGCGCGGCGATCTCCTCTGGATCGGCGACCGCGGGCGCGGTGAGGTCCACCGGCACCGGACCGGCCGCGTTGGCCGGACCCATGTGCGCGTAGTAGGCGGGCACGTCCTCCAAACCTGTGAGCAGGTCGGCGACGAAGGTGTCCACGTCCACGGTCAGAGCCGTGTTGGCCCCCTTCTCCTTGCCGATCGTCGTCGCGTCGCCGTCGGCCTGTGCGGAGGAGCAGAAGCTGCCGAACCCGTGGGTGGGCAGGACTGCCGTGTCGTCGGGCAGGGCGTCGGCCAGACGTCGAGCCGAGGCGTGCTGCGCGCGGGCCAGCTCCTCGGTCAGCCGCGGCTCGACCAGGTCCGGCCGACCCACCGTGCCGATGAGGAGGGAGCCACCGGTGAACGCGGCCACAGGCCGGGCCGCCTCGCCGAGTACGTAGGCGGTGTGGTGCGGAGTGTGCCCGGGGGTCGCCACTGCGGTCAGGGTCAGATCGGTGTCGATGTCCACGGTGTCGCCGTCGGCGACCGGCGTCCGGGTGAAGGAGACGCGCGCGGCGGCCGGCACCAGGTAGACGGCGCCCGTGATGCGGGCCAGCTCCAGGCCGCCGGTGACGTAGTCGTTGTGGATGTGCGTCTCGACGACGTGGGTGATTCGCACGCCTCGTCGGCCGGCGGCCGCGAGCACCTGGTCGATGTCGCGAGGCGGATCGACCGCCACCGCCGCGTGTTCGCCACCGGCGAGGTAGCTGCGGTTGCCCAGACCCTCGAGCTCGATGGTGTCGACGAAGAACACGGGCGGTACTCCCTTCACGCGAAAATTACCCCCAGGGGTATGTCGCTCACTCTAACACTCTTACCCCCGGGGGTATATTTCGAGGGATGGCAGCCGTCGCAGGCGCACCGCAAGCCGGAGATGCCGGCCACGCGGGAAGTGGGGTGGGAGACCGTGCCCAGGACCGCGGTGCGAGCCTCGAGAGGTCATTCGGCGAGGTCCAGCGGGCCGTCCGACAGGCCCTGTCCGAGCAGGGCTTCGACGTCCCGACCGAGGTGGACGTCCAGGCGACCCTCAAGGCCGAGCTGGGCCACGCCATGGAGCCGTACCTGCTCCGCGGCGCCTGCAGCCCGCCCCTGGCCCGACGGGCACTGGAGACCGACCGCTCGGTCGCCTGCCGCCCTGCAACGTCGTCGTCCGGTCCGACGGCCACCGGGTCGTGATGCGGGCCATCGTCCCCGGCGTCATGGTGGACCCCACCGGCCTCGACGCCATGGCGCCCATCGCCGACGAAGCCGGCCGTCGCCTCGACGTGGCTCTCGCATCCCTCGACCGAGTAAGCGCACGCATGACCAGCGCCTCCGCCGGCCCTGGCGGAGGCGGCGGTCGCTTGCCCGTCGGCGCCGACAGGAAGAACAGCCGTACGCCCTCGTCGATCCGCTCGCGGTGGTTGGGATGCCCGGGCCCCGCGGGGGTCAGCGGACCAGGACCGGCCTCGTGCGGGGGGTGGGGGTGGGCTCCTCGTGGAGGATCACGCGGAGCGTGTCCTTGAGGCGGCGGGAGGGCTCGATGCCCAGGTGGTCGGTGAGCTGGCGGCGGGCGCTGTGGTACGTCTCCAGCGCCTCGGCGCGGCGGCCGACGTGGTAGAGGGAGAGCATCAGCATCTCGGTGATCTTCTCGCGCCACGGGTGGACCACGCTGATCGCGCGCAGTTCGCCGATGGCCTCCTCCGTGCGGCCGCAGTGGAGCTTGAGTTCCAGGCGGGTCTCCTGGGCGGTGAGGTACTCCTCCTCCAGCTGGACGGCCATGCTGTGACAGAGCGGACTGTTGCCGACGTCCTGCAGGGGCTTGCCGCGCCAGAGGGCCAGTGCGGAGTCCAGGAGGTCGACGGCGCGGCCCGGGTCGGTGGCGGCGACGCGCCGTGCCTCCGCGGTGCGACACCGGAAGGTGTGCATGTCGACGGCGCTCGGGTCGACCTTCAGGACGTAGCCGGCCGAGTGGGTGACCACGGGCGGGGTGTCGTCGGAGGAGTCCGACAGCCGGCCGAGCGTGCGACGGAGGCGGGACACCTGGGCCTGGAGGGCGTTGTGGGCCGTGTGGGGCGGATCGTCGCCCCAGAGTTCGTTGTAGAGCTGCTCGTTGGTGAGGAGCCGTCCGTCCGCCAGGAGCAGGGAGGCGAGGAGGATGCGCTGCCGGTGACCGGCGACAGGGGTCAACTCGTTGTTCGTGATGATTCCGACCGGTCCGAGGATGGTGAATCTCATGAGGGAAGCCTCACACGGCCCCGGTTGCCGGTACTTGAGACGCGTCTGATGCCCCTCTGGGCTTTCGCTGGAGTCGAGATTCAGCCAAAGCGATCACATTGGCGTTCACGACCTATTGGTGACCGGATCACTACTGGAATTTGATCGTCCGTGCCAGCATCGAAGTGCTTACTGGTCGGGGGGGAGTTGGCTCAGTGGAGATCAAGTTGTTGGGCACGTTGACCGCGAATCTGGGTGGTACGACGTGGACACCGAGCGCCGCCAAGCACCGGCAGGTGCTGGCCCTGCTGGCGCTGCGGGCGGGGCACACGGTGCCGATGTGGGAGCTGATCGACGAACTCTGGGGCGACAGCCCACCGCGCAGCGCCCAGGCCACGTTGCAGACGTACATGATGCAGTTGCGCCGCGCGATCACCGCCGCCGGCGTCAAGAGCGGGACGGAGTGCCGGGTCAAGGAGATCCTCGCGACCACGCACGGCGGATACGTCCTCAACATCCGCCCCGGGTACGTGGACGCGCTGGAGCACGAGAGCCTGGCCGCGGCCGGTCTGGCGGCGGCACGCCGCGGTGACCACCCGCGCGCCTCCGAACTCCTCAACCAGGCCATCTCGCTGTGGCGGGGCAGCGCCCTCTCGGACGTCGCCCAGGGCCCGCCGCTCAAGGTCGAGACGCTGCGGCTCGAGGAGTCGTGCCTCAGCGTCCTGGAGACCTGCGTCGCCGTCGACCTGGCCTCCGGGCACACCGCCGAAGTCCTCAGCAGGCTCACGGAGCTGACGGCCCGCTACCCGATGCACGAGCGGTTCCACCTTCAGCTGATGGTCACCCAGTATCAGGTCGGGCGGATCTGGCAGGCCCTGGAGACGTACCGGAGGCTGCACACCCGCCTCGTGACCGAGCTCGGGCTCGAACCGTCCGAGGCCGTCCGCGACGCGCACCAGCGCATGCTCCGCCGGGACGCCACGCTCACCCTCGATGTGGCCGGAAACGGGGGCGCTGTCGTGCGGGGAGAGTCGCCGTTCGGCCAACTGCGCAGCGCCTGAACCTCCGACTCCGCTTCTGCGCTCCTTCGCGTCCGCGATCCGTGGACGCGAGGGAGGGCGGACGCGGTCGGCAGTGAGAAGCGGACCGGCGATGCCCGCCGGTCCGTTTCGCCGTTCCGCCCGCGGCGTAGCCGGCCACCCCCGGCGGCGGTCGGCCACCCCCGGCCACCCCCGGCCACGCCCGGTGGCGGGCGGCGGCGGGCGGCGCGGGTGCCGGTGCGGCGCGCGAGTGCCGTGCCGCACCCGTCCGGGCGCTCCGCCCCGGCCGGTCAGCGCACGGTCAGTGGTGTGTGACCGGCCTCGCCTAGCGTGCCGAGCGCGGCGGGACCTCCCGTCGTTACGGGGACCCAGGAGGTGGCGGATGCCCGTCGGTCGCATGCTCGCCCCGCACGGACCGTACGCCCGGACCGCCGTACGCGCGGCGGGGCCGGCCGGGACGGCTCTGCTCCTCGTGGCCCACGGCAGCCGCGACCCCCGGCACTCGGCGACCCTGCGCACGCTCGCCGACGGTGTCCGGTCCCTCGCCGGCCTGCGGACCGAGCTCGCCTTCCTGGAGTTCGACCGGCCGGGCATCGCCGACGCCCTGGGCGCCGCCGTCGCCGCGGGCGCCGACCGGGTCGTCGTCGTCCCCCTCCTGCTCTCCCGTGCCTACCACGCCACGACGGACCTCCCCGCGGCCCTGGCCGGGGACTGGGGCGTGCCCGTGCACAGCACCGACGTCCTCGGCGGATCGCCCCTCCTCGTCGACGCGCTCGAACGGCGGCTCCTCGAAGCCGGGTTGGGCTCCGCGGACCGGGAACCGACCGGTGTCGTCGTCGCCGCGACCGGTTCGCGGAACGCCGACGCCCGCGCGTCCGTCGCCGCCGTCGCGCGAGCGCTGCGGCGGGCCGGCCGGCGCGACACCCTTCCCGCGTACGTCACCGGTCCCGGGCGGCGCCCGGGCGATGCCGTACGGGAACTGCGCGCCCGAGGAGTGCGGCGGGTGGCCGTCGCCCCGTACGTCCTCGCCCCCGGCCTCCTTCCCGACCGGATCGACGCCGAGGCGGCGGCGGCCGGGGCGGACGTCGTGTCCGCGCCGTTGGGCGCCGCCCCGGAGCTCGTGCGGCTTGTCGTCGAGCGGGGGGTGGGGGCGTTCGCCGGGTGAGGCGCACGCCCCCGGTCCAGGCCCTCGCCCGTGCCTCGCCGGTACGCCGCGCGCGTTCTCGCTCGGAAGAATTCAGCTGCTCGTCGGCAAGGCGTAAGGGACGGCATCGCAGTTCCCCACGACGAGCCGCGGACACCCGGCGTCCCTCGCTGTCGGACGGAATTCCTTCAGGTCTATTCCCATGCGCGCAGAGAGGGCGTGGCCGGGGATTATTTACTTCTCGGACCCACGGATGTCACCGTACTCGCCATCCCGGGTGACAGGTCGCGCAGGGATTACCGGGACCTGGTCGAACCGCTGGTGTACAGCTCGTCGGGCGGGTGATTCGGGTCACGTGAGGGAGAAGTTAATTCTCGATGGAATTCCATGCGCCCTTTCCCGCCGTACGAAACCGCCCGGACGGCGCGCTGAGCCGGCTCTGACGTGCCGCTGACATCCGGGAAGAGCTTCGGACCAGGCTCGATGGGGTCACCGAGACCGTTTCCGCCGGTTCGCCCGCGCACGGAGGGGTGCTCCGTGGGGGTGCGCGGGGCGGAATCCCCGTGTCGTTCCTGGTCGGCCCGGCTGTCGCTGGCCGCTGTCGTCTCCGGGCCGGCCGTGGTCGGCGCTTCGGAAATGGGAAGGCGTTTACCAAAGGGTGTGTTGCACAATCGGTGACGCTCTCCCTAGGCTTTCGAACTGCGAGCGGAGGCCTGACCGCTCATTGTTCTCTCACGTAGACCTGTGCACCCCGGAAGCCCAATTCAGTGGCGTCCGGGGTGGCAGGTGCGTGCAGGTTCTAGAAAGGAACAGGTAATGGTCAAGGTCACGGCCGGCGAGGTCCAGGAATGGCTTGTGAAGAAGATCGCGGACCGGTTGGGTGAAGACCCGTCGAGCATTTCTCCCGGGCAGTATTTCGACGAGCTCGACCTCGACAGCACCGAGGCGCTCGTCATCGCGGGCGAGATGGAGAACTGGCTCGGGTTCGAGCTGGGCACGACGGCGCTCTGGTACCACCCGACCATCGAGGCCCTGTCGGCACACATCGCCGAGGAGAGTGCTCAGCGTGGCGCCGCGGCCTAGCAGAGCGGCCGCCGCACAGGTGCTGGTACGTCACCGGGCGACCCCGCCCGGTGGCCGTACCGTCTACGCCGTTCACCCCGGCGCCCTGCCGGTCGTGACCTGGGCCAACCTGGCCGGAGCACTGCCGCAGGACACGGGGTTCGTCGTGCTCGACGTCGGCGCGGTCCCCGCATATCTGCAGGCGGCGATGGATCCCGGCGCGTCCGACCTGACCGTCGACCGCCTGATCGACATCCTGGTCGACGCCTACCGCGCGGACCTCGGCGGAGCCGTCGACGGGGCGGCCGGTGGTGCGGCCGGGCCCGTCACCTTCGTCGGCTGGTCCTTCGGCGGGGTCCTGGCGCACGGGATGACGGAGCGTCTGAAGGCCGATGAGAGGCCGGACGGCATCGTGCTGCTCGACAGCATCGCGCCGACGGAGACGTACACGTACGCGGAGGACGACTACGTCGACCCCGTGATCGTCCTGCGCTGGTTCGCGATGTTCCTCGGCGCCAAGCGCGGCACGGAGATCGCCTTCCGTGCCCCGGCCGTCTCCACGGCCTCCGCGTCCGCCGGGGTCCCGACCTCGACCGTCGGGGCCGACCACGTCCTCGCCGGACTGGAGCAGCTGCTCCAGGACGCCGTGGCGTGTGGCGCGCTGCCCGAGGGGACGCCGGTCCAGAGCATCCGGAAGCTCTTCGACGCCTACATGGCGGGGCTCCTGCGCAACAACAGGCTGACCTCCACGTACCGTCCGCTGCCCGCCACCGTGCCCCTCACCCAGATCAAGGCGCACCACAGCCTGATCCCCTCCGACCCGACCCTCGGTTGGGCCGAACTGGCCGATCGCACGGTGGAGGCGCACTCCGTGCCCGGCGACCACTACACCATGCTGATCCGCCCGGACGCCTCGCGGGCCATCGCCGGTCTGATTCCGGCAGCCCGGCCTCCACAGCTCGTCACGCCCCGGAGGGACACCCAGTGAACGAATTCCAGGAACGGATGCTCGACCGCAGACTGGCCAGGGACCCCATCGCCATCGTCGGCCTGTCCGGGCTCTTCCCGAAGTCGCAGAACGTACGGGAGTTCTGGGCCAACGTCGTGGCCGCGGCCGACTGCACCACCGACGTGCCCGCCGGGCACTGGGACGTCGACGAGTTCTACGACCCCGACCCCTCGGTGCCCGACAAGACCTACGCCAAGCGCGGCGGCTTCATCCCCGACGTGCCCTTCAACCCCCTCGAGTTCGGCCTCCCGCCGAACACGCTCGAAGTGACCGACGTGCTCCAGCTGCTGAGCCTCACGGTCACCCGCGACCTCCTCAAGGACGCCGGATCCGACCAGGGCTGGTACGACCCGAAGCGGACCGGCGTGGTCCTCGGCATCACCGGCGCCAACCAGCTGACCCAGCCCCTCACCGCCCGCCTGCAGAGCCCCGTGCTCAAGGAGGTGGTCAGGAGCTGCGGGCTCTCCGAGCGCGACGCCGAGGAGATCGCCGCCAAGTTCCGTATGGCGTACGCGCCGTGGGAGGAGAACTCCTTCCCCGGCATGCTCGGCAACGTCGTCGCCGGCCGTATCGCCAACCGGTTCGACCTCGGTGGCATCAACATGACGATCGACGCCGCCTGCGCCAGCTCGCTCGGCGCGGTCCGGACGGCCGTCAGCGAGCTCCTGGAGGGGCGCGCCGACACGATGCTGACAGGCGGCTGCGACGCCGAGAACACGATCTTCATGTACCTCTGCTTCAGCAAGACGCCCGCGCTCTCCAAGTCCGGGCGGATCCGCCCGTTCGACAGCGAGGCCGACGGAACGCTGATCGGTGAGGGCATCGGCATGCTCGCCCTGCGCCGCCTCGCCGACGCCGAGCGCGACGGCAACCAGGTGTACGCGGTCATCCGCGGCCTCGGCACCTCCAGCGACGGGCGCTTCAAGTCCATCTACGCCCCCCGTAAGGAGGGTCAGATGGAGGCGCTGCGCCGCGCCTACCAGGACGCCGACGCCGCCCCCGACAGCATCGAGCTGTTCGAGGCGCACGGCACCGGCACGGCGGTCGGCGACGCGACCGAGCTGAGCGCGCTCACCGAGGTGGTCGCCAAGGACGGGGGCGAGCGGGGATACGCCGCCATCGGCAGCGTGAAGTCCCAGATCGGCCACACCAAGGCGGCGGCCGGCGCGGCCTCGATGATCAAGCTCGCCTTCGCGCTGCACCACAAGGTCCTGCCGCCGACCATCAACGTGGACCGGCCCAACGCCGCCTTCGGCACGGACAGCCCGTTCTACGTCAACACCAAGACCCGGCCGTGGATCCGCGACCCGAAGCGCCCGCAGCGCCGGGCGGCGCTCTCCGCGTTCGGCTTCGGCGGGACCAACTTCCACGCGGTGCTCCAGGAGCACGGCGACGGCGACGACCTGGAGGTCCGCTTCCCGGTCGCCCGCGTCCACCTCTGGCACGCGGCAGGCCCCGAGGCCCTGGCGGACGCCCTCGCGGCGAAGACCCCGCCCACCGGCGGACCGGTCCCCCCGGCCCACGCCCGGGTGGCGTTCGTGGCCCGCGACGAGGCCGAGGCCGACACTCTGCGCGAGCTCGCGGTCGGCGAGCTGCGCGCCCGTGCGGACCGCGACGCGTGGTCCCACCCGAAGGGGGTCCACTACCGCCGGTCCGCCGGCGAGACGGGCCGGGTGGCCGCGCTCTTCGCCGGGCAGGGCAGCCAGTACGTCGACCCGGGGCTGAGCGCCGTTCTCGCGCTGCCCCCGCTGCGCTCCTCCTTCGACCGTGCCAACGGGCACTTCCGTGAGGACACCCCGCTGTCCCGGGTGGCGTTCCCGCCGCCGCTCGTCGACGACGAGGGCCGGGCCGCGCAGGAGTCCGCGCTGCGCGCCACCGCCTACGCCCAGCCCGCCATCGGCGCGCTCTCCGCCGGACACTTCCGGTACCTCACCGAACTCGGCTTCGAGGCCGAGGGCTTCCTCGGCCACAGCTTCGGCGAACTCACGGCCCTGTACGCGGCCGGAGCGTACGACGAGGACACCCTCCACCAGCTGGCCCGAGCCCGGGGCCGGGCCATGTCGCCCGCGTCCGGGCAGGCCGCGGAGGACACCGGCGCGATGGCCGCCGTCTTCGCCCCCGAGGAGCGCGTCGCCGAACTCCTGGCGGACCGCGCGGACCTGCGGGTCTGCAACCGCAACGCGCCCGACCAGATCGTGGTCGGCGGCGCCACCGCCGAGGTCGACCGCCTGGTGGAGGCCGCCGGCCTCGCCGGGGTGCGCGCCCGACGTCTCCCGGTCTCCGCGGCCTTCCACACTCCGTTCGTCGCCCACGCCGTGGACGATTTCCGCGCCGTCGTCGACACCGTCGACATCGGTGTGCCGCGCGGCCGGGTCTACGCGAACAGCCCCGGCGCCGCCTACGGCACGGACGTCGCCGACAACCGACGTGTCCTCGCCGAACAGCTCATCAACCCGGTGGAGTTCGCGACGCGCGTCGAGGAGATGTACGCCGACGGATTCCGGGTCTTCGTCGAGTTCGGTCCGCAGTCCGTCCTCACGGGGCTCGTCGGCCGCATCCTGGGGGACCGGCCGCACACCGCGATCGCCCTCGACGGCGGACCCGGCAAGGACGCCGACCTCACCCTCAAACAGTCCGTGGCACGCCTCGCGGTGCTCGGTCTCCCGGTCGCCGTCACCGACCGGTACACCGCCGCCGTGGAGGAGCCCGTCGCCACCAAGGGCATGTCGCTGATGCTCAACGGCATCAACTACGTGTCCCCGGAGCGCCGGGCCGCCTACCAGGAAGCCCTCTCCGACGGCTACCGGGTGCCCGTGGCCGCCGCGACGCCCGGGGCCGCCGCACCGAGCCCGTCCGCCGTCGCACCGAGCCCGCCCACCGCGCCTCCCGTCGTACCGGCGGCGCGCGCGGCGGAGCCGGTGGTACGTGCGGAACTCCCGGCCCCGAGCCTCCCGCAGGCCGCCCCTGTGCGGGCGACGGAGCAGCCCCTCCCCGAACCGACCCGGGCCGCCTCGCCGGTCACCGGTACCGCAGCGGGGAACGCCCGTATCCCTTCGGATACCCTGCCCCCTGCTCAGGAGATCGAGCACATGCCCAGTGATCGCTTCACGGAACTCCTCTCGGACCATCTCTCCCTCCACGACGAGTACCTCAACGGCCAGCTGCAGAGCGTCGAGCGCCTCACCCATATCCTGGAACGCGCCGCCGACCAGGGGAAGTTGGACCAGGTCCTGCCAGGTGTGAGCTCCGTCAAGGAGCACGGCCTCGCGATCGGGCGCACCCACGCGCACGCCAACGACGTCCTGCGGCAGCTGGCCCAGCTGGAGATGGGCGGCGCCGCCACCGCGGCCCCCGCACGTACCGCCCCCGCGCCGTCCGTGCCCGCGCCGAGGCCCGCCGCCCAGGCGCCGGCCCTGCCGGAGCCGCCGGTCCTCCCGGCGCTGCCCCCGGGCTGGACCCCGCCCGTGCCGGTCGCCACCCCCGCGCCGGAGGCCGCCCCCGCCCCCGCCCCCGCCCCGGCCCAGGAGCCCGCTTCCGCTCCCGAGGCCGCCCCTGCCGTTTCCGCTCCTGCCGTCGCCGTCTCTGTTCCGGCTGTGTCCGGTGGTGTGGATGTGGGGACGGTGCGGTCGGTGTTGTTGGAGGTGGTGGCGCAGAAGACGGGTTATCCGGCGGAGATGCTGGAGCTCGACATGGGTGTGGAGTCGGATCTGGGGATTGATTCGATCAAGCGTGTCGAGATCATGGGGGTGATTCAGGAGCGGTTCGGTGTGGTGTCGTCGGCCGGTCCTGAGCAGCTTGCGGAGCTGCGGACCCTGGGTGACATCGTCGACTTCGTGGCCGGCCCGACCGGGGACACGGCGACCGAGTCCGCGCCCGCCACATCCGTCGCGGCCCCGGCGGACCCCTCTCCCGCCGCCTCCGCGCAGGCGTCCGGGCCCGTCTCGCCCATCGGCCGCGCGCACGCCGCCCTCGTCACCCTCCCCGCCGCCGACCCGCTGCTCGACGACTCCTCCGCCGACCGCGGCGCCCTCGTCGTCGACGACGGCTCGGACGTGGCCGCCCGGATCGTCGAGCGGCTCACCGCCACCGGCCGTCAGGTGCACGTCCTGCGGCTCCCCGGAGTCCCGGCGCGCCTGTCCGGTGTGCACGACCACGCCCTGACCGGCTGGGGCACCACCGAGCTGGCGGCCGGGGTCGAGACGGTCTTCACCTCCCGGATCGGCCTCGTCGTCGACGTGGCCGGCCGCACCGACGGCGACTGGAACGACGGGGTACGCAGACTGGCGCACTCCCTCCTGCTCGCGCGGCACGTCGTCCGCCCGCTGACCGACATGGCCGCGCACGGCCGTGCGGCGTTCCTCGCCGTGACCCGGCTCGACGGGGCCTTCGGCCTCACCGGGGTCGCCGAGGACGCCGCCCCGGCCGGAGGTGTCGCGGGGCTCGTCAAGACGCTGGCCCTGGAGGCGCCCGAGCTGTTCTGCCGGTCCGTGGACCTCGCCCCCGGCATCGACCCGGCCGCCGCGGCCGCCCTCGTGCTCGACGAGGCCGCCGACTCGGCCGTGGAGCCCGTACAGGTCGGCCACGACGGCACCCGCAGGGTCGGGCTCGCGGTGTCCGGCGAGCCGCTCACGGCCGCCGACGCCGACGCCCCGCCCCTCACCGCCGACGACCTGCTGGTCGTCACCGGCGGTGCCCGGGGCATCACGGCGGACTGCGTCGCCGAGCTGGCACGGCGTCACCAGCCGCGTCTCCTGCTCCTCGGCCGGACCCCGCTCGACGACGAACCCGCCTGGGCGCAGGGCCTGCCGGAGGAGAACCTCAAGGCGGCGGCCGCCGCGTCGCTGACCGCCGCGGGCGAGAAGCCGACGCCCCGACGCGTCGGCCAGCTCGCCGCCGCCGTCGCCGGCGCCCGGGAGATCCGTGCGACCCTCGACGCGCTGCGGGCGGCCGGGAGCCGCGCCGAGTACCTGCCCGTCGACATCACGGACCAGGCCGCGACCGCGGCCGCCCTCGCCCCGTACAAGGACGAGGTCACGGGCGTGGTGCACGGCGCCGGCGTGCTCGCCGACCAGATGATCGCGCAGAAGAAGGCCTCCGAGATCGAGCGGGTCTTCGCCCCCAAGCTGACCGGACTGCGCTCCGTCATGGCGGCCCTGGGCGGTACCGACCTGCGCCACGTGGTGCTCTTCTCCTCGGTCGCCGGATTCTTCGGCAACCAGGGGCAGTCGGACTACGCGATGGCCAACGAGGTGCTCAACGCCTGGGCCTCCTCCCACCGGCGCGCGTTCCCGCGGACGCGGGTCACCTCGATCAACTGGGGCGCCTGGGACAGCGGGATGGTCTCCCCGCAGATCAGGAAGGTGTTCGAGGAGCGGGGCATCGCCCTGATCCCGGTCGCCGACGGCGCCCGGATGTTCGCCGACCAGTTCGCTCCCGAGCGGGCCGGTGACGTGGTGACCGTGCTCGGCCCGACCACCCCGCTCAGCTCCCGGGACCGCTCCGGCGCGACCGCGGGCGGCACGGTGACCCGGGGCCTTTCGGACCTCGCCGGTTCCACGCTCGTCACCGACCACGTCATCGACGCGACGCCGGTCCTCCCCGCCGTCGTGGCGATGGGATGGGCGCTCGGCGCGGTCGAACACGCCGACGGGCGACGGGCCGTGCGGCTGCGCGACTTCGCCGTCCACCGCGGCATCGTCTTCGACGGGACCCAGCCCGCCGAATGCCGGCTGGTCATGACGCCGGCCGACGGCGACGGCGGCGACGTCAAGGTCGCCGTCCAGTCGCTGGCCGACGGCGCCGTACGACCGCACTACGCGGCCACGGTCGTCGCGGGCGCGCTCCCGCCGGCCGCGCCGGTGACGGGACTTCCCGCGCCGGGCACCGGGACCGAGGCCGCCGGGCTCTACACCGACGGCACGCTCTTCCACGGGCCTGCTCTGCGCGGTCTGCGCCGGATCCTCGCCGACACCGAGTCCCGTCTGGTGCTGGAGTGCGAGGCCGTACGGACGGACACCGACAGCGGCTCGTCCGACTGGTTCGCGGCCGGCTCCGCGGACCTGCTGCTCCAGGCCGCGCTCGTCTGGGTCCGCCGGTTCCGCGGCACCGCCGGGCTGCCGCTCGCGGTGGGCGGGGTCGAACTGTACGGCCCGCTGACGGCCGGTGAGGTGTTCTTCGTCGTGGTGGAGCCGGTGGGCCAGGGCGGCCCCGACTCCCGGCTGGACATCACCGCCTGCACCTCCGACGGACAGGTCAGGGCCAGGTTCACGGCCGTCTCCGTCGTCTCGGCCCCGCAGTTGGCGGCCAAGTTCACGGGCTGACGGTATCCGCACCGGAAGCAGTGAGCGGGCGGCGGCTTGCCGCCGCCCGCCCCACAGGATCTCCCGCTTGGGAAGGAACCTCACCCAGTTATGAGCAGATACGCGATCGTCGGCATCTCCTGCCTGTTCCCCGGAGCGCGAACGCCCGAAGAGTTCCGCCAGAACCTCCGCGGTGGCACGGACAGCCGTCGGGAAGGAGGCGTGGAGGTCTTCGGGACCGAACCGGACGAGCGTGACCTCGACCCCCGGCACGGCATCGTGTCCCGCCGTGGCGGGTTCATCACCGGCTTCGAGTTCGACCCCACCGGTTACCGGATCGACCCCGACCGTCTCGCCGGTCTCGACCGGCTCTTCCACTGGTCGCTGTACGCCGCCAGAGAGGCCCTGCGGGACTGCGGAGCCGACGACCGGCCCGAGCTGCTCGCCAGGACCGGCCTGGTCATGGGCAACTACTCGTTCCCCACCACGACGTCGGCGAAGGTGAGCGTCCCCCTGGCGCAGGAGGCCGTCCTCGCCGGACTGCGCCGCTCCGGCGCACCCGAACTCGACCCCCTGCCCGGGGCGGCCCCGCTCGTCGACCGCGCCGCGATCGTGCCCGAGAACCTCCGGGTCAGCGGCTCGCCCGCCGCCGTCGCCGCCGGCGCACTCGGACTCGGCGGCCCCCGCTACTGCCTGGACGCCGCCTGCTCCTCCGCGCTCTACGCGCTCAGTCTCGCCTGCGGTCACCTCGACTCCGGCCAGGCGGACCTGGTGCTCGCCGGGGCGGTCTGCGCGCCCGACCCGACCCTGATCCACCTGTCCTTCTCCGATCTGCACGCCTACCCGGAGAACGGGTTCAGCCAGCCCTTCGACGACCGCTCCGGCGGAATCGTCACCGGACAGGGCGCGGGCATGGTCGCCGTCAAGCGGCTCGAGGACGCCGTGCGCGACAACGACCGTGTGTACGCGGTGGTCGACGGCATCGGCCTCTCCAACGACGGTGCCGGGCGTCACCCGCTGGTCCCGCGCAAGAGCGGACAGCTGGACGCCCTCGCGCGCGCGTACGCGGACGCCGGCGTGGACCCCGCGAGCGTCGACTACCTGGAGTGCCACGCCACCGGCACCCCGGTCGGGGACACCACGGAGGCGGAGTCGGTCGCCGAGTTCTTCGGCGCCCACGGTGACGTACCCCTGCTCGGGTCGGTGAAGGGCAACATCGGCCACCTGCTCACCGTCGGGGGGCTGAGCAGCCTCCTCAAGGTCGTCCTGGCCATGGAGGACGGCCTGATCCCGCCGACCATCGGAGTGGACCGGCCGGTCTCCTCGCCGGACGGGAAGGTCGGCGACGCGACGCTCGTCCGCACCGCCCGCTCCTGGCCGGACACCCCCGGGCCCCGCCGCGCCGCCGTCTCCGCCTTCGGCTTCGGCGGCACGAACGCGCACGTGGTGCTCTCGGAGGGCCAGGCCGCGACGGAGACGTCACCCGGCACCGGCACCGCGCCCGACACGGCGTCCGGTACCGGCACCGCGCCCGACACGGCTTCCGGTACCGGTACCGACACCGCGTCCCGTACCGCGTCCGGCGCCGACACCCCTGAGCAGCCCTCCGGCCTGCCCGCGCTCGATGTCATCGGCCTCGGCGCGCACTTCGGCTCGCTCGACTCGATGGACGCCTTCGAACAGGCCGTGTACGAGGGCGGGCACGACCTACGGCCGCTGCCCGAACGGCGCTGGCGTGGCCTGGACCGTACCGACGGGGGAACGCTCGAAGCGGCCGGGCTCACCGGCCCGCCCCACGGAGCCTTCGTCGACGGCGTCGAGGTCGACCCGGCCGACCTGCGCGTCCCACCCGCCGACCTGCGTATCTACAACCCGCAGCACGCGCTGATGACCAAGGTCGCCGACGAGGCGCTGCGCGACGCCGGCTACCGGCTCGACCCCGGCAGCCGCGACACCCCCGAGGCCCGCCGCATCGCGGTCGTCGTCGTCACCGAGATCGAGCCCTACTCGCACGCCAGGCTGAGCCGGTACGGGCTCGGCACCTTCCTCCGCGGCGAACTCGACAAGGCAGGGGTGAAGCTGACGGAGGAACAGCGGGCCGCCCTCAACGAGGTCGCCCGGGACGCCGTCGTCGACCCCATCGGGGCCAACGAGGTACTCAGCTACATCGGCAACGTGATGGCAGGCCGGATCTCCTCCCGCTGGAACCTCACCGGCCCCTCCTTCACGCTCTCCGCGGAGGGCGCCGGCACCGCCGAGGCACTGGACGTGGCCCGGCTGCTGCTGCTCGACCCCGACCTGGAAGCCGTACTGATCGGCGGCGTCGACCTGGCGGGCGCCGCGGAGAACCTGCTCGTCCAGCCCGCTCCCGGCACCGAGCCGGGCCTCACCTTCAACGAGGGCGCACGCGGACGCCGTACCGGCGAGGGCGCCGGAGCCCTGGTCCTCACCCGCCCCGACGCGGCACCCGGCCGGGTGCACGCCCGGATCGACGCGGTGGCCGTGCGCTACGCCGAGGCCGCCGCCGGTTCCCTCACCCCCGTCTCGGGCCCCGCCCTCGCCGAGGCCGCGCGGGCGGCGCTCGACGCCGCCGGGATCGACGCCTCCGCGGTGGACTACCTGGAGGCCCACGCGGGCGGTACGGAGTCGGCCGACCGGACCGAGATCGCCGCCCTCGCCGAGGTGTACCCGGCGGGCGGTGCCACCGTCCTCGGCAGCGTTAAGGCGCAGATCGGCGACGCCGGCTGCGCGGCCGGGATCGCCGCCCTGATCAAGGCCGTCGTCTGTCTGCGGCACGCCTATCTGCCCGGCACCCGGGGCTGGCGCCGCCCGGCCGACGACCTCGCCGAGGCCTTCGCCGCCTCCGCCTTCCAGGTGCCGGAGACCTCCTTCCCCTGGCTCCGGGAGCGCCCGGACGGTCGGCGCCACGCGAGCGTCAGCATGCTCGGCGCGAGCGGCTCGCACGCCCATCTGGTGCTCTCCTCCGTGCCGGCCGCCGACCGGCCCCGGCCCACGGCCGACTGGGCGCGGGCCCGTGGCCCGCTCCTGCTGCCCCTCGTCGCCGACACCGTCGACGCCCTGGTCGCCGAGGTCCGCCGGCACGGCACGCTGCTCGCGGACGGAGCCGATCCGTCGGCGCTCGCGCGCGAGGCGGCCCGCGGCCTCGACGGGAGGCGGCTGCGCGTCGTCCTCGTCGGCCGGGACCGGGACGCGCTGATCCGTCAGACGGAGCTCGCGGCACGGGACCTGCCCGCGGCGCACGCGACCGGAAAGGACTGGAACACCCCCGCGGGATCGTTCTTCACCCCCCGCCCGATCGGGCCCGAGGGGCGGGTGGCCCTGGTGTACCCCGGGGCGTTCAACACCTACCCGGGCCTCGGCAGGGGCCTGTTCAGGACCTTCCCCGGCCTGCTCGACAGCTACGAGCTGCAGGCCGCGCAGCCCGCCCGCATGCTGCGCTCGGCCCAGCTCTACCCGCGCGGTGTCGAGGCCCCGGACCGGCGGGCGATGATGCGGCTGGAGGAACGTCTCGCCGACGACATCCCGTTCATGCTCGCCACCGGGACCAGCTTCGCGATCCTCTACACCGAGCTGATCCGCGAGATCCTCGGAATCACCGCGCACGGAGGCTTCGGCTACTGCCTCGGCGAGGCGAGCATGCTCTTCGCCACCGGGGGATGGGACGCCGGCAGCCGCTCCGACGCGCTGATCACCGACAGCCCGGTCTTCCAGGACCGGCTGTGCGGGCCCCGGCGCACCGTCCGCGAGCTGTGGAAGCTGCCCCCGGAGACGCCCGACGGGGACGTGTGGTCCACCCATGTGCTGCTCTCGCCCACCGAGCCGGTCACCGAGGCGCTCACGCGCTACGACCGGGTCCACATCACGCACATCAACACGCCGAACGAGCTGGTGATCGGGGGAGACCCGGAGCAGTGCCGGGCGCTCATCCGCGAACTGGGCTGCCCCGCCGCCCGCTCGCCCGCCAACGTGGTCATGCACTGCCCGGTCGTGGACAGCGAGTTCGACGGTCTGGCCCGGTTGAACGACTACCCGACCGGCTCCTTCGGCGCCCTGGAACTCCTCAGCGCGTACGACTACGAGGTGCTGCCCGCCGAGCGGCTCGCCGACTCCCCGCAGCGCATCGCGCAGACCCTGCGCTCCACGATCGACTTCCCGCGCCTGGTGCGGGGCGCGTACGACCGCGGATACCGCTACTTCATCGAGGCGGGACCGGGCGCCACCTGCACCCGCTGGATCCGCGACACGCTGGGTGACGCGCCCCACGTGGCCGCCGCCGTCGACCGCCGGGGCGCGACTCCCGCCACCAGCCTCGCCCACCTTGCGGCCCGGCTCGTCGGACACGGTCTGCCGGTCGACCTCACGGTGCTGTGGGGCGAGGAACCGGACACCGCACGCGGCGAGGCCGCGCCCACCGCCCGCCGTCTTCCGGCCGTGCGCGTCGGCGGCGGTGAACCCATCCCGGACCGCGTCGCCCGTGAGGCCGCCAGGACCCTTTCCGCCGTGCGGTCCCGCCCCGCTCCCATCGACCCGCCCGCTCCGCCGGAGGTGCCCGCCGTCATGTCCGCCGCCCTGCCTGCCGCCATGCCCGCCGACCCCACGCTGGAGTCGCCGGAGGCCATCACGTTCGACGGCGGCCCGGTCGCCGCCGTGACGTGGGCGGGCGCCGCTCCCGCGACCCCGGTACCGGAGAGCCCCGCCGTCCCGGCGCACACTCCGGCGCAGGTCCCCGCGCACCTCCCGGCCGCGACCCCCGCTCCGGTGGCCGCGCCCGCGCCCGTACCCACGGCCTCCGCCGGTACGCCCGCCGCCGACCTGGTGCGGGACCTGCGCCGGGAGATCGTCGCCGCGCACGGCGTCGTGATGGAGACCCACCGGGTCCTCCAGGCGGCCACGCTGGACCGTACCGCCGCCCTCCTGGACACGACCGCTCCCGCCGCCGCTCCGCTCCCGGCGCCGCCCGCGCCCGTGGCCCCCGCCCCGCCCGCCGTCACGACGCCCGCTCCGCTCCCGCCGGCCCCCGTGGACGTGGCCGCGCCCGCCCCGGTGCCGGTCGCCCCCGCGCCCCCCGACACCCCGGCCGCGGTCACGGCTCCCGAGTCCCGTGTCCGCGACGGTGTCGTCTTCGACGAGGCGGACCTGCTGGAGTTCGCGACCGGTTCGGTGGCGAAGGCCTTCGGCCGCCCGGAGTTCGCCGAGATCGACGCCTTCCGGGCCCGCGTGCGACTGCCCGCCCCGCCGTACCACTTCGTCACCCGCGTCACCGCGCTCGACGCGCGTCCCGGGGTCCTCGAACCGGCCCGGATCACGACCGAGTACGACGTCCCCGAGGACGCCTGGTACGCCGTCGACGGCGGTGTGCCGCCGGCGGTGACCGTCGAGGCCGGCCAGTGCGACCTGCTGCTCGTCAGCTTCCTCGGCATCGACTTCCGCAACAAGGGCGAGCGCGTCTACCGGCTGCTCGACAGCTCGCTGATCTTCCACGGCGGCCTGCCCCGCACCGGGCAGACGCTCCGCTACGACATCTCCATCGACCGCTTCGTCCACCAGGGCGACACCACGGTCTTCTTCTTCAGCTACCTCTGTTACGCCGACGGCGAGCTGATCCTCGAACTCAAGGACGGATGCGCCGGCTTCTTCAGCCAGGCCGAGCTCGACACCCCGCTCGGCATCGTCATGACCGACGCGGAGCGGGCCCGCCGTGCCGCGCTGCCCCGGGCCACCTTCAAGCCGCTCGCCCGCGCCCGCAAGGACCGGCTCGACGCGGCCGACCTGGAGCTCCTCGCCCAGGGCCGACCCGGGGACGTCTTCGGCCCGGACCACGCCCAGGACCCGGGCCTCAACCCGGCGCTGCGCCTTCCCGACTCGATGCTCCGCATGATCGACGAGGTCACCGTCGACCGCACCGGCGGCCCGCGCGGACTCGGGAAGATCGAGGCCGTCAAGCACCTGGAGCCGGACGCCTGGTACTTCACCTGCCACTTCCCGGATGACCCGGTCCTCGCCGGCTCGCTGATCGCGGAGGGCGCCGTCCAGCTCCTCCAGGTCTACCTCCTGCACCAGGGCATGCATCTGACGCTTCCCGACGCCCGGTTCCAGACCGTCACCGACCGTCAGATCGACGTCAAGGTGCGCGGCCAGGTCACCCCGCGCGACCGCGAGATCCGCTACGAGCTGGAGATCACCGAGCTGACCCTGCTGCCCCGGCCCACCGTGGTGGCCGACGTCCTGGTGTACCTGGGCGACAAGCCGGTCGTCCGGATGGAGAACCTCGGTCTGCAGATCGTGGAGAAGCCGGGCACCCCCTACCGCCCCGAGACCGGTGGCGTGCCGGCCTTCCTCGGCCGCCGCAACCGCTCCGGCGAACCGGCCATGATCAACGAACTGCACCTGGCGCACGCCGCCCAGGGCCTCCTCGACATGGCGATGGGCCCCGAGTTCGAGATCTACCGCGAGAGCCGCGCCCCGTACATCCCGAACGGGGACTTCCAGTTCGTCGACCGGGTCATGTCCCTGACCGGCACCCGCGGCGACCTGAGCCCCGGCTCCGAGATGGTCACGGAGTACGACTCCCCGGACGACGCCTGGTACTACCGGGAGAACTCCTCGCCGTACATGCCGAACTGCGTCTACATGGAGTCCTCCCTCCAGGCCGCGATCTTCCTCGGCTACTACCTGGGCGCGACCCTCACCCGGCCCGAGGAGCAGTACCGCATCCGGAACCTCGACGGCCGGGCCACCCTCGTCCGCGACATCGACCTGCGCGGCAAGACGGTCCGCCACCACTCCAGGCTGCTGAGCACCAGCGTCGTCTCCGGGGCCGTGCTGCAGAACTTCAGCTACGAACTGAGCGCGGACGGAGAGGTCTTCTACACCGGCGAGTCGCTCTTCGGCTACTTCAGCGACGCGGCCCTCGCCAACCAGGTGGGCCTCGACAGCGGCACGTACCGAGAGCCCTGGATCGCGACCGAACAGCCCGCGGCCGAGCGGGTGCGCAGGATCGAACTGCCCGACGACGCACCCGCGTTCACCGACCCGACGGGCGGCGCACTGCGCCTGCCCGCCGGCCGCTTCCACCTCGTGGACCGCGTCGACCTCGTCGAGGACGGCGGCCGTCACGGTGCCGGCTACCTCCACGGCCACCGGAGCATCCGTCCCGACGAGTGGTACTTCGACCGGCACTTCCACCGCGACCCCGTGATGCCGGGCTCGCTCGGTGTCGAGGCCGTCCTCCAGGCGATGCGCCTCTTCGTGCAGGAACGGAACCTCACCGACGGCATGACCAGGCCCCGCTTCGCCATGGCGACCGGTGTCGAGATGGCGTGGAAGTACCGCGGCCAGATCCTGCGCGAGGACGACGAGCTGTTCTTCGACGTGCACATCAAGGAGGTGCGCAGGGAGGCCGGCCGGCTTCTCGTGATCGCCGACGCCGATCTCTGGAAGACGCGCCTGCGCATCTACGAACTCACCGACGTGGCTATCGAAGTCCGTCCGGAAACGGACTGACCGCATGGACAGCCGAGGAGCCGAATTGTCCACGAGTACCGCACAACACACCCTTCGCTGGTACGGGGAGGGGTACCCGAGTCCCGATCCCGCGGGCATCCACCAGGCGCTCAGCCAACTGGAGCAGCCCTGCTACGTCGTGTCGGGACCGCAGGGCATCGGCGCCGTCGCCGGGGGGACCGCGGTCGCCGGCGGTGACGGCCCCGCCGTGCTGGCCGCCGTCCCCGCCCTGTCGCCGCAGCGACTCGGCTCGGCGGAGTTCCGCGCCGCGCACGGGGTGCGACACGCCTACATGGCCGGGGCGATGGCCGGCGGCATCGCCTCCGTCGAACTGGTCGTCGCGCTGGCCCGGCAGGGCTTCCTCGCCTCCTTCGGGGCAGCGGGCCTGCTGCCCGACGCCATCGCGAAGGCGCTGTCCCGGTTCCGCGAGGAGATCCCCGGCCTGCCGTACGCCGTGAACCTGATCCACAGCCCGAGCGAGCAGCGCCTGGAGCGCGACGCCGTCCAGCTCTTCCTGGACCACGGGGTGCGCTGCGTGGAGGCGTCCGCCTACATGGACCTGACCCCGCACCTGGTCCGCTACCGGCTGGCCGGACTGCGGACCGACGCGTCGGGACGGGTGGTGGCGGAGAACCGGATCATCGCCAAGATCTCCCGGGGCGAGACCGCCGAGCGTTTCATGCGCCCGGCTCCTGCCGCCCTCGTGGAGAGCCTCCTCGCCGACGGCCTCATCACCGCCGAGCAGGCCCGCCTCGCCCATCTCGTGCCGCTCGCCGACGACATCACGGCGGAAGCCGACTCCGGCGGCCACACGGACCGTCGGCCGCTCCCGGCCCTCCTCCCCGTCATCCTGCGCATCCGCGACACCATCCAGCGGGAGTACCGCTACGCCCGGCCCATCAGGGTCGGCGCCGCCGGCGGGCTCGGCACCCCGGTGGCCGTCGCCGGAGCCTTCGCCATGGGCGCCGCCTATGTCGTCACGGGCTCCGTCAACCAGTCGTGCGTGGAGTCCGGAACGTCCAAGGCTGCCCGCGAGGTCCTCGCCCAGGCCGACATCGCCGACTGCGTCATGGCCCCGGCCGCCGACATGTTCGAGATGGGCGTGGAGCTCCAGGTGCTGCGCCGGGGCTCTATGTTCCCGATGCGCGCCGGGCAGCTGTACCGGCTCTACCAGACGTACGACGGCATCGAGGCGCTGCCGGAGGTGGAGCGCCGCCGTCTGGAGACGCAGACCTTCCAGCGCCCGCTGGAGGACGTCTGGCAGGAGTGCGTCGAGTACTTCAGCCGCCGCGACCCCGACCAGCTGAGCCGGGCCGCCGACAACCCCAGGCGCCGGATGGCCCTGGTCTTCCGGTGGTATCTCGGCATGTCCTCGCGCTGGGCCGTCTCGGGCCAGACCGAACGCAGCGCCGACTTCCAGATCTGGTGCGGCCCCGCGATGGGCAGCTTCAACTCCTGGGTGGCCGGCAGTTATCTGAACACTCCAGGGAACAGGACGGTCGCCGACGTGGCCCATCACCTCATGCGCGGCGCCGCGTACCACACGCGGACCGCCCAACTGAGGGCGGCGGGGCTGACCCTGCCGTCCACCGCCGAGTACGTGCCCGTACCGCTGGACACGGTGGGCCTGACGGGGGTGGCCTCATGAGCGGCCTGACACCCGAGGCGGTCGAGGAACTCCTCGGCGATCCCACGGACCCCGAGAACCCGTACGGGTTCGCCGCGGCCGTGGCCAGGGACGAGGAGGACGCCGCCCCCGACGACCTCTGCCGCAAGCTGGTCTCGGCCGGCTTCCACCTGAACTACCTGCCCGAGGCGTGGGGCGGCGAGTTCCGCTCCTTCGACCGGAGCCTCACCCTGGTGCGGGCCGCGGCCCGCCGCGATGTGAACATCATGCCGGGCACGATGTTCGGCATCATCGCCGCCACCTGCCTCCAGCTCCACGGCGACGAGGAGCAGCGGAGCCGGGCGGCGGAGATCCTGACCAGCGGCGGAACGGTGGCCTTCGCGCTCACCGAGGCCGAGCACGGCAGCGACATCCTCGCCAACGAGGTCCGCCTCGCGCCGGACGGGACCCTGCACGGCGAGAAGTGGATGGTCGGCAACGGCCTCGGCTGCGACGCCGTCTACGTGGTCGCCCGCACCGGCGAGCGGGGGCCGGGCGCCTTCACCGCGTACCTCCTGGACCTGGACCCGGAGCGGGGCGGCGAGGGCGCCGGCCTTGAGCGGCTCCCGGCCGCCCGGACCAACGGCATGCGCGGCATCGACACCGCCCGGCTCCGCTTCACCGGCCTCCCCGTACCGGAGAGCGCCCGGGTCGGCCGGGTCGGCGAGGGCCTGGAGATGGCCGTCCGCGCCCAGCAGGCGGTCCGGGTCATGAGCATGGCGGGCAGCCTCGGCTGCGTGGACACCGCGGTGCGCCTCACGTTCGACTTCGCCGCCGGGCACCGGGTCGCCGGCACCCCGGTCCTGCGGACCCCGTACGCCCGCAGGGAACTCGCGGCCACCTCAGCCGCGCTGATCGCCGCCGACGCGACGGCCCTGGCCGCCGCCCGGGGTGTGCACGCCGTCCCCGGCGCGTTCAGCGTGTGGGCGCTCGCCGCCAAGCACGTGGTGGCCGAGACCGCCGACGCCCTGCTGCGCCGCTGCGCCCGGCTCCTCGCCACCCGCTCCGTCCTGCGTGAGGGTCCGCCCGGGGCCGGCCTGTTCCAGAAGCTCCAGCGGGACAGCGCCGTGATCCGCGTCATCGACTCGGGCCCGATGGCCAACCTCCGTTCGTACGCCGGGCAGTTGCCCGGTCTGCTCGACGGAACACGCACCGCCCCGGCCGGACTCCTCGACGGCGCCTTCCGGCTGGACGAGGAGCCCCCGCCGTACGACCCGACCGGACTCGACCTCGTCGTCCGCGGAGCCGACCCGGTCCTCGCCGAACTTCCTGCGTCGGTAAGGGAGTTCACCATCACCCCCGAGGCGGCGGCCGACCCGTTCACCAGCACCTGCGTCGCCCGGCTCGCCGAGGCCGTGGAAGGGCTGCCCGCCCTGGCCGCGGCGGCCCGCGGGCGCGGCGCCGATCCGAACGCCCTGGTGGACCTCGCCGAGCGCCACGCCTGGCTGCACGGCGCGGCGGCCTGCCTCCACCTGTGGCGTGACAACCGGCACCTCTCGCTCTACGGGACCTCGCCGGGCTCCACCGGCTGGCTCGGCGCGGCGCTCGTCCATCTGCTCGCCCAGGCAGACGGCGCGGGTGTCCTGCGTCATGCCGAGGGCCTGTACCCCGCCCTGGACGCCGTCGAGGCGTTGTGGGAGGGGAACCGGATGCTGACCGCCCTGCCCGTCCGACTCGCCCGCACCACCGCACACCCGACACCGATGGAGGACAACTGATGTCCCAGGCCGAGTTGATCGAACTCGCCGAGCGGCTCGACACCTATCTGGGCGACCCGCACGACCCCGCGAGCCGGATGTCCTTCGCGACCGTGCTCGACCACGACGAGCGCGACGCCTTCCCGTACGCCTTGATCGGCATGCTGCGCCGCTGGGGATTTCTCGACTACGGCCTGCCGGCCGAGCAGGGCGGCAAGGCGGGCAGCCCCGAGACCGGGTTCGTCCTGATGCGGCTCATCGCCCGCCGCGACGGCGCGACGGCCATCGCCGCCGGGCTCTCCCAGGCGGCCTTCGCGCCGGTGTGGATCGGCGGCACGGACGAGCAGAAGCGCCGCCAGATCGAGGACATCCACAAGGGTGTCTCGCTCGCCTGGGGGCTCTCCGAGGCCGCCCACGGAAGCGACCTCCTCGGCAACGAGGTCGTCGCCGAGAAGGTGCCCGGCGGCTATCGGCTCACCGGCGAGAAGTGGCCCATCGGCAACGCCACTTTCGCGGACCGGATGGTCGTCTTCGCCCGCACCGGCCCCCGCCGGGGCCCGGGTGACTTCTCCATCCTCGTCGTCGACAAGTGGACCGCCGAGCCCGAGACCGTCCGCGAGACCCCGCTGCTGAAGCTCCACGGCGTCCGCCCCCTGGACCTCAGCGGCCTGCGCTTCGACGGCGTCTTCGTCCCCGACGACCTTCTCATCGGCGCCGAGGGCCAGGGGCTGGAGATCGCGCTCAAGACCAGCCAGACCGCCCGTCTCGTCATCCTCAGCCTCGCCCTGTCCGCCGTGGACACCTCGCTGCGCACGGCCCTGGAGTTCGCCCAGGGACGGGTGCTCTTCGACCGCCCGATCGTGGAGGTCCCGTACACCGGCACCCAGCTGGCGGAGTCCTTCGCCGACCTCATGGCGGCCGACGCCATGTGCCTGGGCGCCGTCCGCAGCGTCCAGGCCTCCCCGAACCAGGTCAGCGTCTGGTCCTCCGCGGCCAAGTACCTGGTGCCCACCCTCCTCGAGGGGGCCCTCTCCCGGCTCAACGTGGTGCTCGGCGCCCGGGTGTTCCTCCGCACCGATCCGCGCTACGGCATGCACCAGAAGATGCTCCGCGACATCCTCGTCACCAACATGGCCGACGGGAACACCGTCGTGAACCTGCGCAACATCGGCCACGAGTTGGACTCGCTCCTGAAGAAGGCCCGCACCGCCACCCCGGAGGAGCGGGCGGAGGCCGTCGAACGGGCCGCCGTGCTCTTCGACATGGACGCCGAGCTCGGGCCCTACCGGCCGTGGGAGCAGGAGCTGTCCAGCCGGGGCCGCGACGACGCGATCCTGGCGGCGGCCGACGGCCTGGAGCGGCTGCGCGCCCTCGCGGACGAGGCCGCCGACAAGGACAAGGACCGGCTGCTGCTCGCCGCCGACATCGCCGGTGAACTCCTCGGCAGGCTCGGCCCGCTGGAGGAGCGCGCCGCCGCGCTGCGGCAGGAGCTGGGCCGCGGCTACGCGCAGTCGGCCGAACTCTTCGAGCTGGCCAAGGAGTACTGCGTCGTGCACGCGGCGAGCGCCTCCGTGCTCACGTACGTGCACTCGCAGGCGTGCATGGTCGAACCCCTGCCGAGCGCCGCGGTGCTCCTCCTCCAACTCGAGCGGCTGCGCAAGCAGTTCCACCCGTTCGAGCCCTACCGTGACCCGTCCGTCGCCGACGAGGTCCTCGCCGTCCTCAGCCGGCTGCACGCCGAGCACCGACTTCTGTCGTACTGGCCGATCACCCTGGCCGGAGCGGCGGAGCAGGCGCCGCACGCGGAGTCCACGGAAGGCGCGGCCCCGGAGGGGAGCCCCGCGTGAACCAAGGCCCGCACGGGCCCGTCCGCGAGGACGGGCCCGTGACGGACCTGTGGACGCTCTCCGAGCGGCTCGTGCCCGAGCTGGCGGAGCGCGCGGGCGGCGAGACGGCGGCCCTGACCCCGGACGAGCGCGCCCGCCACGCGCGGCAGCGCTCGCCCGGGGCGCGCCGCCGCTTCCTCGGCGGCCGGCTGCTCTGCCGGCTCGCGCTCAGCGCCCGTACCGGACTGCCGCCGGGGACCTGGCGCTTCACCGAGGGCGTCCACGGGCGCCCGGAGCTCGCCCCCGGCCGGCACGGCCTGCGCTTCAACGTGTCCCACACCGACGGCCTGATCGCCTGCGTCGTCACCGAGGGGTACGCGTCCGGCGTGGACGTGGAACGGGTCCCGTTCGACGACGAGACGGTCCGGCTGCTCACCACCCAGTTCGACGAGGCACAGCGGGCCGCCCTCGCGGAGGCTCCGGACCCGGCCGCGGCCCTGCAGGAGATGTGGGTCCTCAGCGAGGCCTACCTCAAGGGGCTCGGCATCGGCCTCGTGCAGGGCCTGGGGGAGCTGCGGTTCACCCGGCGCGCCGGCTCGACCGAGGTGACCGTCGCCGACGGCCGCCGCCCCGAGACGTGCCGCCGCTGGCGGCTCGACCTGACCGGCCACGGCTCCGGCCACCTGCTCGCCGTGGCGGTCGACGACGGGGGAGCGGGCCGGCTGCGCCGCCACGACCTCGTCGAACCCGGCGACCTCGTCCGCCCGGACGTGCCGCCCGGCCCGTGGCCCGCGGCCGGCCACCGTGCCGCCCCCGCCTCCCCCTGACCCCGAGCGTGTCTTCCTCCGTCCCGCCCTCATCTGCCCCGCTCTCACCGTGATCTGGAAGGACCCACCATGCCCGAGAACGACTCCCCGCGCGTCGCCGTCATCGGCGCCGGCCCCGCCGGGATCTCCGCCGCCTACCGACTGCGCGACCGCGCCCGGATCACCGTCTTCGAGCGCGAGCCCCGGCCCGGCGGCCACGCCAACACGGTGGAGGTCGAGGAGGACGGCCGTGTCATCGGCCTCGACACGGCGTTCATCGTCTTCAACCCGCGCTTCTACCCGCGCCTGTGCGCCTTCTTCGGCGAGCTGGGCGTGGAGGCCATCCCCCACCCGGGCGGCTTCGAGTTCTTCGACCTCGACAGCGGGCTGGAGTACGGCACCGAGGAGATGGAGCTGGACGAGGCCGCCATCGAGGCGCGCTACGCCGCCGCGTACCCGGAGTTCCCGGACGTCTGGCGGGAGGTGCGGCGCTTCCACGCGGAGAGCCGCCGGGACTTCTCGCGGGGCCGCGCCGACATGTCGCTGGGGGAGTACCTGGACCGCAACGGCTACAGCACCGCGTTCCGTCACTCGTACCTGATCATGCTCTGTTCCGCGGTCTGGTCGGTCCCGGCCGAGCTGATCTGGGAGATGCCCGCGGCCACCGTCATCGCCTTCTTCGTCGGGCACGACGAGGGCGGCCTCGGTGGCCACCGGGTCGACTGGCGGACCGTGGGCGGCGGTTCCATCTCGTACGTCCGCAAGGCCCTGGCCGCGATCGGCCCCGACCTGCGGGTCTCCGAGCCGGCGGTCCGGGTGCGGCAGGAGGAGGACGGTGTCGTCGTCACCACGGCCAACGGCGCCGCCACGTTCGACTACGTGGTCCTCGCCACCCACGCCGACGAGGCGTTCGCGCTCCTGGAGAACCCGACCGACGCGCAGCGTGCGGCCGTCGAGGGCGTGCGCTACAGCTCCTCACGCGTGGTGCTGCACCGGGACGCCTCGCTGATGCCCGGCGACCACGAGCGCTGGGGGGCCTGGAACTACGGCAAGAAGACGGTCGACGGGGAGACCCGCTGCTTCGTCACGTACTACCTCAACCGGCTGCAGGACTTCACCGCGAGCCAGGACTACTTCGTCACCCTCGACCCGCCGCGCCCGCCGGCCGAGGACCTCGTCATCGCCTCGTTCGACTACACCCACCCGGTGATCGACGTGGCGCTGCGCGAGCGGCAGTCCGTCATCCACGCGGCGAACGAGGGCACCCGGGTGAAGCTGTGCGGGTCCTACTTCCACTCCAAGGAACTGGGCCCCGACCTGATCGGCTCGCACGAGGCGGCCTTCTCGGCCGGGGCGGAGGCGGCGGCCAGGATCCTGGACGAGCTGTCCTGACGGCCCGTCGGGTCAGTCGCCCGCCGGCTGGCCCTTCGGCTTTCCCTTCGGGGCGCTCCGCGGCCTGCCGCCTCGCGTGCCCCGTGCCTTCTGTCCCTCCGGCGCCTCCTCGTCCTCCTCCGGCCGTGCGCTGAACACGTGGGCGGACTTGTCCTCCTGGGCAAGCCGGCGGAGCGCGAGGAGCGCCGGTTCCAGGAGGACCGACACCAGCACGGCACGCTCGGCCTGCTCCAGCAGACCGGACGTGCCGTGCATCTGTTTGATGTCCAACTGGGAAGTCCGGTCGGCCAGTTCGGCGTACGGCAGCAGGGTCTCCCAGTCGATGTCGGAGCCGAGGCCGCTCAGGGCGTCCAGTACGTCGCCGAGCGTGTGGATCGCGGCCGTGTGGTTCGCGACGTCCCACCCCATCTCGGAGACGAGTCTGCGCGCGTCCATGACGCCCTCGGTCTCCCGCTCCGCCGCCTCGGCCTCCTGCTCCTGCTTCTTCTTCAGGGCGGCCGGGCGTGCCTCCGTCACGATGCCGAAGATCTGGTGCAGATCGCCCTCCTCCGTGATGGCGCCCAGGATCTCGCGCACCGAGTTGACCGGCAGCTTTCTCACCCCGATCAGGACGCGGATCAGCCGGAGCCGGTGGAGGTGGTCCTCGCCGTAGGACGCCTGATTGGCCGCAGTAGCGCGCCCGGGGGGAAGCAGTCCGTCGCGCAGGTAGTACTTGATCGCGGGGATGGAGACCCCGCTGCGGCGGCTGAGTTCCGAAATCTTCATCTTGCTCCCACTCACTGGATAACGGATGGCGCTACTGTCTATTATTGTAGTCGTTGGCCTCTTCAGGAAGGTGGGCGCCGTCATGCCGACTCTCGGCTGGATCACCCCGAACCCTGCTCCGCCCCGCACGAACACGTACGTCATGGCTTCCCGCTTCGAAGTGAAGACCCTGGCCGATGTCCCGACGTTCCTCCTCAAATCACTGAGCTCCTGGAGCCAGGTGAAGACCGCTCGCGGGGCGTACGGTGCCTCGCTGATCGCGCAGCCCCTCAAGCGGACGTTCTGGACGCTGTCCGCCTGGGAGGACCGCGACGCCCTGTACGCCTACGCGAAGTCGGACCCGCACGGTGCGGCGATGCGCGCCATGGCGCCGAAGATGAAGTCGTCGACCTTCATCTTCTGGGAGGCGGACACCGCGACGCTGCCGATCGACTGGGACGACGCCAAGCGCCGCCTGGCCGAGAAGGCGCGCCAGGACGCCGCCCGCGGCGGCGGTGACCACCGGGCCTGACGGCCCGGTCACCCCCTTGTCCGGCCGGGGGCTCACCACCCCCGGAGCCCCCGGCCCTCCTCCCCCCACCCCCGAGCCGCGCTCCGCCGGGACGCTGTTCGTCCCCCGTCGGCGCTCCCGGCGGAGCGCGCCCCACTCTTCGCTCGTTCTCTTGTTCGACCCCCTGTGTGTTCGATCCCGGCGTCCGCCGGATGGAGGCAATTGTCATGAGCACAATCAGAAGCGGCGAGGGGGGCGGGACGGCCCCGCGTCTCGCCCCCGACTCACGGCAGGGCCGTTTCCCCCTCTGGGTGACGATCCTCGCGTGCAGCCTGCCCATGTTCATGGTGGCGCTGGACAACCTGGTCGTCTCCACGGCCCTGCGCTCCATGGCCGTGGACCTTCAGGCCTCCACCACGGACCTGCAGTGGTTCGTCAACGCGTACGTGCTCAGCTTCGCCTGTCTGCTGCTGACCGGCGCGGCCCTGGGGGACCGGTTCGGCCGGCGCCGGATCTTCGTCCTCGGCATCGCCGTCTTCACGCTCTCGTCCATCGCCTGCGGCCTCGCCGACACCAGTGACCAGCTCATCCTGGCGCGCGCGCTCCAGGGGCTCGGTGCCGCGGCCGTCATGCCGCTCTCCCTCACGCTCCTGGCGGAGGAGGTGCCCGACCGGAAGCGGAACCTCGCCCTCGGTCTGTGGTCGGCCGTCAGCGGCATGGCCGTGGCCCTCGGCCCGGTCGTCGGCGGCGCGGTCGTGGACGGTCTCGACTGGCAGTGGATCTTCTGGATCAACGTCCCGGTCTGTCTCGTCGCCATTCCGCTGGTCTTCGTCGTCCTCGGCGAGAGTTCCGTGCCCGCGTCCCGGCTCGACCTGCCCGGCATGCTCCTCGTCACGGCCGGACTCGTCTCCGTCGTCTGGGCGATCGTCAACGGCGAGTCGGAGGGCTGGAGTTCGGCCGTCATCATCGCGGCCTTCGCGGCCGGCGCCGTCCTGCTGGTCCTCTTCGTCCTCTGGGAGCGACGCGCACGGCAGCCCCTGCTGCCGCTGTCCTTCTACCGCAAGCGGGCCTTCGTCTTCTCCAACCTGGTCTCCGCCAGCATGTACTTCGGCGTTTTCGGATCAATCTTCCTGCTGGCCCAGTTCTTCCAGATGGCGCCGGTCCGGACCCCTCTGGAAGCCGGTCTGCTCACCCTGGCCTGGACCCTGATGCCGATGTTCGTGGCGCCGGTGGCCGGTGCGCTGACCGACCGTCTCGGCGGCGGCCGTCTGATGGCGGCGGGCCTGCTCCTGCAGGGCATCGGCCTCGCCTGGATCGACCTGGTGGCCACCTCGGACACCCCGTACTCCCGCATGGTGGGCGCCATGATCGTCGCCGGTTTCGGTATGGGCCTCGTCTTCGCGCCGACCGCCGCGGTGGTGCTGGCCTCGGTCGGACCGCAGAACCGAGGCAAGGCCTCCGGTGCCAACAACACCGTCCGCGAGATCGGCGGCGCCCTCGGCACCGCCATCCTCAGCAGTGTCTTCGTCCACTACGGAAGCGACCGCACCGCCGAGGACTTCGTCGAAGGCATGCGCCCCGCGATCTGGATCGGCGTCGCCGTCGTCCTGCTGGGAGCGCTCTGCGCCCTCGCCATTCCACGGCACGCCGCCTCGTCCTCCGGTGAGGAGGACGACCCCGTCGCCGAACGAGAGCGCACCTCGGTAACTCCCTGAGATTTCAGCCGCCGTTCCCACAGGGAACGGCGGTTCGGTGCTGAAATCCCCCTGCGGGATCTGTGGACCGTGTCGATGAGGCAGAGGAAAGAGGACCTGTGATGGGAATGTGGGCGGAACACCGCGACAGAGCCGCACAGCACGGCTTCATCCAGGTCATGGCACTGCTGGGGGCGAGCTTCATCACCCTCGAAGTGATCGTCTACAGCGCCGTCGGAGGGCGGGCCGGGTTAGGTCACTCGGGCGTGGTCCTCCTCCTCGTCGTCGCGCAACTGGCCCTCCAGGCCTGTGTCATCGCCGCGCGGCCCGTCGAGCCCGGCTTCGGCCCGTCCCGCGGGGCGCTTCTCGCCCTCGTCGCCCAGCTCGCCGTCGTGCTGCTGGCCACCGAACTCTTCCACGAGGCCTGCGGCATCCTGGCCGGCTCGCTCTCGGGCTCGCTCCCGCTCATCCTGCGCGCCCGTTACGCGTGGCCGCTCTTCTGCCTCGTCATCGCCCTGGTGTCGATGCTCTGCACCAGGGATGCGGAATCGCTGTCCCAGGCGTTGCCGCACCTGCTGCTCATGGCCGGTGCGATCGTCGTCGTCGGCCTCATGTCCTACACCCTCACCCAGGCCGTCCTCCTCATCCACCGCACCCGCTGCTCCCGCAACAGCATCGCCAAGGCCGTCGCCGAGAGCGAGCAGAACCGCCTCGCACGTGACCTGCACGACCTCCTCGGGCACACCTTCTCGGCCGTCGCCATGCGCGCCGAGCTGGTGAACCGGAGCTTCAAGGTCTCCCCGGAACGGGCGGCCACCGAGGCCGAGGAGCTGGTACGCACCTCCCGGCAGGCCATGGCCGAGTTCCGGATGGCGGTACGCGGATACCAGGGTGTGTCCCTCGCCGCCGAGGTGCCGACGGCCGCCTCACTGCTGCGCGCCATGAACATCGGGGTCACCCTCCGCATCGACGCGCTGCCCGAGGGGGAGGACGTCTCCCTCGCCCTCGCGGCCGTCCTGCGCGAATCCGTCACCAACGTGCTGCGGCACAGCAAGGCGTCGCACTGCACCATCGCGCTGACGCGCGGGCTCAAGGGCGTACGTCTGGAGGTCTCCAACGACGGGGCCGCCGCATCCGCCTCCCGGCTCTGCGGCACCGCGCCGGGCAACGGCGGCGCCGGGCTCGGCAACCTCGGCCAGCGGGTGAGCGCACTCGGCGGCTCCTTCCACACCGAGATCCGGCCCGGCGGTGTCTTCCGGGTGGTGGCGGAGATCCCGGCCCGGGCGGTCGCCGCCCCGCACGGCTCCGACGACGGCACGCCGGTCGTTCACGCCCCTGCCATCCGGGGTTCCGACATCCGCCGTTGGGCCGCACGCATCGCGGTTCCCGCCGCCGCCGGAAAGTGAACCTTCGGGGCCCACATCACCGACCCGCGTAGTTAACGCCATGACGCACACGAATGTGCGAAACTCGCCCCCTGGTATGGCCGGGTCGGGGACATCGCGGGGGTGTGTGCGTGATACGTGTGCTCTTGGCAGAGGACGTACAGATGGTGAGAGAGGCCTTGGCCTCGCTCCTCGAACTGGAGGACGACGTTCAGGTCGTCGGGGAGGTCGGCAACGGGGTGGACCTCCTCGCCGTCGCCGAGAAGACAAGGCCCGACATCGCGATCCTGGACGTCAACATGCCCGGCCTCGACGGGCTCACCGGAGCGGAGCGGCTGCGCGAGCAGCTCTCCGGATGCCGGATCCTCGTCCTCACGGTGCTCGACGCGCCGAACGTCGTACGCCGCGCGCAGGACATCCGTGTGGACGGATACATGGTCAAGAACGCACCTGCCGAGCAGCTCGTCCACGCCGTCAGGCGGGTCATGGCCGGCGAACGGGTGATCACCCCGGAGCTGGCCCTCGCCGCCTGGGAGGGCGAACCGAGCCCCCTGACGGCCCGCGAGGCCGATGTGCTCCGGCTGGTCGCCGCCGGTGCGGAATCGGCCGAGATCGCCGAGCTCCTCCACCTGTCGCCCGGCACCGTTCGCAACTACCTCACGGCCGTTGTCGCCAAGCTGGACGCGCGTAACCGCACCGACGCCGTGCGGATCGCCCGAGACGCCGGGTGGCTCCTCAACAGCTGAAAACGGACGCCCCGAGAGCACCCGCCACACCGGAGAAACGGCCGGAAGGCGCGCGCGACCGGGGCGTCAGTGGCACGTCAGCGAGTTCTGCGAAGGTACCGGCGCTCAGTTGGACCCAACAGACAGCTCCGTGAGAGGAGCGTTCGCGACGTGCGACGCATCAGTCTCCGACGGCCGGGCGGAACACCCCGCCTGGCCGCGTGCCTCACCGCGGTCGGCGTGGTCGCCGCCCTGCTGACGACCTCGGGAGGCGCCGCCGCGTCCCCCGAGCCCGAGCGGGTGACCTCGAAGTTCACCGCCACCGACGGTGTGACCTACACGGCCACCAACCACATGCTGCCCGCAGCCCAGGGCCGCGGCCGGGAATGGCTCCTGACCTGGGCGGGCTCCGCCGACCCCGCCAAGCCGGACTTCCTCGCGGTGGTCGACGCGACCCGCAACTCGCCGACGTACGGCGAAGTGGTCAACACCGTCACCATCGGCCCCGGTCTCGGCAACGAGGCCCACCACATGCAGTACGTGTGGCACAAGGGCGACCGGCTCTTCGCCGGCGCGCTGCTCCAGGACACGGTCTTCGTCTTCGACACGAGCAAGCTGCCCGCACTGGAGCTGGCCGGTGTCAACTCGACCGTCGACACGCCGTGCGGCACCGCTCCCGACGCCTTCCAGGTGCTCCGTGACGGCACCGCGTACGCCAGCTACCTCGGCGGACCGGACGTCCCCGGCCCCTGCACGTACACCAACGGCGAGGTCCGCGAGGGCAACGGCGCGGCCGGCTCGCCCGGTCAGATCGTGCGGATGGACAAGAACGGCAAGACCCTCGCCGAGATCCCGGCCGCGCTGGCCGAGGGCGAGGACCCGAAGCAGTGCGGCAACGTGCCCGCGCTCAAGAAGGCCACCTGTGCCAACCCGCACGGGATCATGGTCAACGAAGAGAAGAACATCATGGTGGCGAGCGACTTCGTCGAGGCCCGCCACTTCCTGAGCCCGAAGCTGCCGGACCAGGCCAGCCTCGCGCGCCAGACGGTACGCGTCTGGGACATCAAGGACCGCCAGAACCCGAAGCTGCTCTCCGTCAGCAAGATGCCCGACGGTCCGCGCGCCGGCCTGGAGAAGTCCGAGATGTGGCACGAGTCGCGGGTCGTCATGGAGCCCGCGCTCCCCCACAAGAAGAAGCACAAGGGAGCGTTCGCCTCCTCCATGCTCGGTGGCGCGATCTTCTACGCCCCCGACGTGACCGTGCCCAACCCGAAGTGGCGCGAGGTCTTCGACGACACCACGGCGTACCGCGCCGCGGGCGCGCCGAAGGACGTCACGGGTGGTGGCGACGCGGGAAGCTGGCTGATGGTCAGCCCCGACGACCGCTACCTGTTCCACACGGTGATGGGTCAGTCGACCGCGTACGGCAAGCCGCTCGACAGGACCACCGGCATGCTCTACGTCCTCGACATCCGGAAGCTGCTGGCCGCGGGTGACAACCCCAAGTGCAACATCGACCGGCTGAAGGAGGTCTACCGGGGCGGCCTGGAGAAGGACTGCCCGGCCGTCACCTCCGCCATGCCCATCCGCGACACCACGGACGGCGGCCCGCACTGGGGCGCGATGGACAACTTCGAGCAGACGTACGGCGGCAAGTTCCGTGAGACCAAGCACATCCGCCGTCTCGCCACCTCGAACTACTTCATCGCCGGCTCCTTCAGCGGCGGCGGCAACCACGAGGTCTGCATGTACGACCTCGACCGCAAGGGCAAGCTGAAGCAGGACAGGTCGTTCCGCGACGAGCGGAGCGGTAAGCCCTGTGTCGACTTCGACCGGACCTCCTGGCCGCACGGCGAGACCGGTCCCGCCCGCCCGCACGGCATTCTGTTCACCGTCAGTGACAGCGTCCTGAAGTGACCGGATCCATCGGTACCCAGGTGACCGCGGCCCTTCCCCCGGGCCGCGGTCACCTGGCCGCGCTGGACGGGGCGGCGCCGGGGGAGACCCTGGTGCCGATCGCCGTCGCGTCCGTCATCGGCATCGTCGTGGTGCTGGTCATGGCGCGGCGGAACCTGCTGCCCCGCAGATACCTCGGCGTCTCGTTCACCGTCTTCGCCATGGCGCTCGGTCTCGTGGCCGTCGCCGCGCTCGGGTCGGGGGACGGGGACCGGGGAACACTCGCCGCCCAGGACACCCTCGCCGCGCAGGAGCAGACCCCGCCCGGCACTCCCGTCCTGCGGACCCTCGCCCTGGGAGGCAAGAAGGTCGGCGTCCTCGTCGTGCCCGGACGGCCCGGTCCCAACCTGGTCGCCGTCGGAGCCGAGAACGCACAGGCCGGCACCACCGCCGCCACCCTGCGGCCGGGCGAACGGCGGCCGGGCAGCGCCCAGTCCTGGATACCGGTGGACCTCCCCGAGGGCCGCAGCACCCTGCGGATCTCCGCGGGCGGCGCCGCCGGCGAGCTTCCCGTCGACACCGGCACCGCGGCCCAGGCTCCGCTCGCCGCCCTCGCCTCCGCCGACGGAGCGGAGTGCGCGGAGGCCGCCCTCGGCGCCCTCGTCGCAGGCGACAGCGCCCCGCTCACCGCCTGCCCCTCCGACCGGCTCGCCGAACGGGACGCCACCGCGCTGCGCGCCACCGTCCACTTCCTCGCCGGCCGCGGCACCCGTTCCGTCGGCCTCGTCTCCGACGACTCGGAACGCGGCCGGGCCGCGGCAGCCACGGTCCGCGCGGCCGCCGCACGCGAGGGCATCGACGTCACCGCGCCCGGCCGCACCACCCAGCCCCTGATCGTCACCACCGGCTGGCCCGGCGCGACGGACGCGACCCTCGCCGTCGAGAGCGGCCGGACCCTCGCCCAGGGCGTCTACCTCGCCCCCTGGCTGCTCGCCCGGTCCGTCATCACACCCGGCGCGGGCCAGTTGATCCCGCTGCGGTACACACCCCGGCGGGCCGAGGCCATGGAGTACGTCAAGGCCCTCACGGCCCGGATGCCCGGCGCGTACCCGACGGGCGGCGGCTACGAGGCCTGGCAGCGCGTACGGGACGAGAAGCCCGAACCGGCACCACGGCTCTTCGCGGTCTCCGTCGCGTACGTACCCGGAGGCATGGTCTCCGCGGACGGCAGCGGCCAGAGCGTCGGGCACCACCACGGCGGTGACGAGACGGCGGACTGGCTGCCCTCGGGAATGATCTCGCCGATCAGTGGCCCCCTGAAGGAGAGGACCAACGATGACCCGGGAGCGTAAACGCGACGAGGGCCAGTGGGCGCTCGGTTCGCGGGAACCGCTGAACGACAACGAGCGCTTCAAGGCGGTCGAGGATCCGCTGCTGGTGCGCGAGCGCGTCGAGCAGATCTACGCGCGCGAGGGCTTCGCCTCCATCCCCTCCGAGGACCTGCGCGGCCGGCTCCGCTGGTGGGGCCTCTACACCCAGCGCCGCCCCGGCATCGACGGCGGGCGCACCGCGACCCTGGCACCGGAGGAGCTCGAGGACGAGCACTTCATGCTGCGGGTACGGGTCGACGGCGGGGAACTGTCCGTGGCCCAACTGCGGGAGATCGCCGCGCTCTCCACCGAGTTCGCGCGGGACACCGCCGACATCACCGACCGCCAGAACATCCAGTTCCACTGGATCCGGATCGAGGACGTCCCCGAGATCTGGCGCCGCCTGGAGGCCGTGGGGCTGTCCACGACCGAGGCCTGCGGCGACTGCCCCCGTGTCGTGCTCGGGAGCCCCGTCGCCGGGATCAGCCCCGACGAGGTCCTGGACGCCACGTCGGCCATCCGCGAGATCGTCGACCGGCACGTCGGGGACCCCTCGCTGTCCAACCTGCCCCGCAAGTTCAAGTCCGCGGTCAGCTGGCTGCCGGACGTGCCGTTCCAGATCCACGACATCGCCTTCCTCGGGGTGGAGCATCCCGTGCACGGTCCGGGATTCGACCTCTGGGTGGGCGGCGGACTCTCCACGTCCCCCCGGCTCGCCGAACGCCCCGGTGCGTGGGTGCCGCTGGCGGAGGTGCCCGAGGTCTGGGCGGCCGTCGCCGGACTCTTCCGCGACTACGGCTACCGCCGGCTGCGCAACCGGGCCCGGCTGAAGTACCTCATCGCCGACTGGGGCGTGGAGAGGTTCCGCGAGGTCCTGGAGACCGAGTACCTCGGCCGGCCGCTCGTCGACGGCCCCGAGCCGGTCCTTCCGACGGCTCCGGTCGACCACGTCGGCGTCCACGAGCAGCGGGACGGGCGGTACTACGTCGGTGCGGCGCCCGTCGTCGGACGTGTCTCGGGCACCAAGCTCGCCCGGCTCGCCGACATCGTCGAGGCCCACGGCTCCGGCCGGATCCGTCTGACGCCCTATCAGAAGCTGCTCGTCCTGGACGTGGTGGACCCCGAGCCGCTCGTCCGCGACCTGGAGGCGATCGACCTGATCGTCAACCCCTCGCGCTGGCGCCGCTCCACGATGGCCTGCACCGGCCTGGAGTACTGCAAGCTCGCCATCGTCGAGACGAAGGACCGCGCCGCCGAGCTCGTCGCCGAACTCGAACGGCGGCTCGCGGGCCAGGACACGGACATCACCGTCAACATCAACGGCTGCCCCAACGCCTGCGCCCGCACCCAGGTCGCCGACATCGGCCTCAAGGGCCAGATCGTCGTCGGCGCCGACGGCAACCAGGTCGAGGGCTTCCAGGTCCACCTGGGCGGCGGTCTCTCCCTCGCCAAGAACGACGAGGCGGCTCTCGGCCACAAGCCCCGGGGCCTGAAGGTGGCCGCGACGGACCTGCCCGACTTCGTCGAGAACCTCGCCCGCGGCTACCAGGAAGGCCGTACGGACGAGTCGGAGACCTTCGCCCAATGGGCGGTCCGCACCCACACGGGCCAGGACTGACACACTCGCTGCTTCCCCCGAGGTGCCCGCGTCCCACCGCCGAGGTGGACCGCGGGCACCTTTGTCGCCCCTGCCCGCCCTGGACGACACCACGCCGGCCCCGCCGAGCCCGGCCGGCGACGAGTGGCACCAGCCGCTCATCCTCCGCGCGGTGAACGGAGGACTCATCCCGTGAACGTGCCGGCGTGCCCGTGACAGCGGCGTCGGCGTGTGGGCCCGGCCGGTGGTGGCCGGGCTCCCGGACGCGGTACGCCGAAGACCCCCGTGCTCCCTCCTCACGAAGGGGCACGGGGGTCTTCGGCGTCCCCACACAGGTGGGCCGGAGGCGGACGCGGGCCGCACGGTGCATCCGGTGCACCGCGGCTCCCGCGCCGTGTATGAGGCACCGAGCCCGCCTCCGGGCTCAAGGGCGGCCCGGCCCGTCAGGCCAGGCCGCGGTTGCGGAGCACGCGGCGCTCCAGGGGACTGAAGACCAGGAGGTCGATCAGCACGCCGACCGCCAGGATGAGCAGGATGCCGAGGAAGACGCCCGGCATGTCGATGTTCTCGCGGGAGTTCTCCAGGTAGCGGCCGAGGCCGATGCCCAGCTCCGGGGAGGACGCGATGAGTTCGGTCGCCATGAGGGAGCGCCAGGAGAAGGCCCAGCCCTGCTTGAGCCCCGCCGTGTAGCCCGGCAGGGACGCCGGCAGCAGGATGTGGCGGGCGCCCTTCAGCCCGGTCGCGCCGATGACGCGTCCGGCACGGAGGTACAGCGGGGGCACCTGGTCGATGCCGGAGACCAGACCGATGGCGATCGAGGGGACCGCGCCGAGCAGGATGACCGTGTACATGGCGCCGTCGGTGAGGCCGAACCAGATGACGGCCGCGGGTACCCAGGCCACCGACGGCAGCGACTGCAGTCCGGACAGCACGGGCCGGACGGCCGCCCGGACCAGCGCCACCCGGGCGACGAGCAGGCCCAGCGGCGTACCGATGGCCACGGAGGCCAGGAAGCCGAGGAGGCCGCGCTCCAGGCTGGTCCAGATGATGTCGAACAGCGTGCCGCGCAGCCAGAGCGTACGCAGGCTCTCCCAGATCGCCGCGGGACTCGGCAGGCGGTCCTCGGACACCAGATCGCTGAGGTGCAGCGTCTGCCAGACCGTCAGGACGAGGACGATGCCGAGCAGCGGCGGCGCCACCGTCCGTCTCAGGATCCTTCCGACGGAGTCGCGGCGTTCGGGCTTGGTCTCCAGGGAGTCCAGGCCCGCCTCCAGCCGGACGAGATCGGTGTCGTCGCGTCCTCCGGCCTCCGCCGCGCGGGCCTCAGTCTCGGGCATGGCGCCGGATCTCCTCGCGCAGCTGGTCGGTGATCTCCACGGACAGCGTGGCCACGTCCGGGTCTTCGGGGCGGCGCGGCTGCGGCAGGTCGATCTTCCACTCGTGGGCGACCCGGCCGGGCCGGCAGGACATGAGCAGGATGCGCTGGGCGAGCCGGACCGCCTCGCGCACGTTGTGGGTGACGAAGACGACGGAGACCCCGGTGCTCTCCCAGATCCGGGTCAGCTCCTCGTGCAGGACGTCGCGGGTGATGGCGTCGAGCGCGGCGAACGGCTCGTCCATCAGCAGCACCTGGGAGTCCTGCGCCAGGGCGCGGGCCAGCGCGACACGCTGCCGCATGCCGCCGGACAGCTCGTGGGGCCGCTTGGCGTACGCGTCCTGGAGCCTCACCAGGCTGAGGAGTTCCTCGGCGCGGGTCCGGCGTTCGGCCTTGGGGACCCCCCGCAGCCGGAGGACCAGTTCGATGTTCCTGCCGGCCGTCAGCCAGGGGAAGAGCGCGTGCTCCTGGAACATCAGGGCGGGCCGGCCGGAGGGCACCTCGATCACGCCCGAGGACGGCTGGTCGAGGCCCGCGATCGCATTGAGCAGGGTGGACTTGCCGCACCCGGAGGAGCCGAGCAGGCAGACGAACTCGCCGGGCTGGACGTCGATGTTGATGTCCTGCAGCACCGTCTGCACGCCCTCGGCACGGCGGAACGTCTTGTGGACCCCCGCCACGCGCACGGCGGGCACGCGGGGCGCGAGGGAGGCCGCACCGGGATCGGCGACCTGTTCCGTGGTCATTGTCGGATGCACTCGAGTCAACTCCTGGGTGCAGTGCAGGACGGGCGGACGGCAGACATGACGTCGTCCCTCATGGCGTGCCGAGCCCGGCGTCGTCGACCGGGGGCCGGCCCGCGGCCTCGCGTACCCGGTTCAGGGGGCCGAGGTCGTAGATGCCGCGCAGCACGGGGCGGTCGAGGAGGCCCGCCGCGGTGGCGCGGGCGGCCTGGGCGTCGAGCGTGGCGGCCAGCGGGTCGTCGGTGAACGTGAGGGAGGGCCAGGCCGACTCGATGATCTCGGCGGGCAGCGGCTTCCCCGTCAGTTCGCGCAGTGCCTCGTTGACGGACCGTCTGGCCTGCTCGGGCTCCGCCGCGATCCACGCGTTGGCGGCCGCGGCTCCCTCGACGACCGCCTCGACGACGTCGGGGTGCCGGTCGAGGAAGCGCTGCGACACGATGAGATGGGTGGTCACGAACCGCCGGTCGGGCCAGAGGTCCGCCTCCTCGACGAGGACCCGCGCTCCCTGGGCGACCAGCAGCGAGGCGGTCGGCTCGGGCACCCACGCCCCGTCGATGGAACCGGACTTGTAGGCGTTGGGCGTCATCCTGGTGTCGGTACGGACGACGGACACGTCGCCGCGCCCCGACAGCGGGTCCACCTTCCAGCCCTGCTCGGCGATCCAGTGCAGCAGGGCCACGTCCTGGGTGTTGCCGAGCTGGGGGCTCGCGATCCGCTTGCCCCTGACATCGGCCGGCGTACGGATCCTCTTCGGGTCGACGACCAGCTTCACGCCGCCGGACGCGGCCCCCGCGACGATGCGCAGGCCCTTGCCGCCGAGCTTGGTGTAGCCGTTGACCGCAGGTGAAGGGCCGACCCACGCGAGGTCGACCGAATCGGCGTTGAGCGCCTCGATGACGGTGGGCCCGGCGTTGAACGTCGCCGTCGACAGCTTCGTACCGCCGAGTTCCTTCTGGATCATGCCCTCACGCACGCCGACCAGAGCGGTGGCGTGCGTGAGGTTGGGGAAGTAGCCGACCCGCACCTCCGAGGCGGAGAGCGGGGCGCCCGTCGGCACCACCCTCCCGGTGGTGCCGACGCGCTGCGAACCGTAGCCGCACGCGCTGAGCGTGGCGCAGAGCGCGAGCCCCGCGAGGACGGCGCCGAGCCGGCGGAGCTGCCTCATGCGCCGGTCTCCCACGGGGCCCCGGTCACGAACGAGTCGCCCGCCATGCCCGCCGTCAGCGTGGTCCCGTCGGCCGGATCGATCAGCAGAAACGATCCGGTGCGGCGGGAGACCGCGTACGGGTCGAGGGCGAGCGGAGCGGCCGTACGGATCCGGACGCGGCCGATGTCGTTGGCCGTCAGCCGCTCGGGGGAGCCGTGCTGGGACAGCGGATCGAGCGTCACCCGGCTGACGAGTTCCTTCACGACCGCCTGCACGGTGCGCGTGGTGTGCTTGAGCAGCACCCGCTGGCCCGGGACGAGCGGCCGGTCGGCGAGGTGGCAGACCGTGGCCTCGATGTCCTGCGAGGGCGTGGGTGCCTGGTCGGAGGGGACCAGGAGGTCCCCGCGCGACATGTCGACGTCGTCCGCGAGCAGCACGGTCACGGACTGCGGCGCACGGGCCGTCCGCACCGGCTGCCCCAGCAGGTCGATGGCGCTGATCACCGACGTACGGCCGGAGGGCAGCGTCGTGACCTCCTGGCCGACGTGCAGCGATCCGGACGAGATCATGCCCGCGTAGCCCCGGTAGTCGGGGTCCTCGGCCGTCTGCGGACGGATGACGTACTGCACGGGCAGACGGGCGGGCGCCCCGACGGGCTCCGAACTCACCTGGACGGTCTCCAGGTGCTCCAGGACCGTCGGCCCGCCGTACCAGTCCATGCTCGCCGACGGACCGACCACGTTGTCGCCGTTGAGGGCCGACACCGGGATCGCGGTCACCTCGGGGACGCCGAGCCCCCTCGCGTACGCGATGAAGTCGTCCGCGATGCCCGCGAACACGGTCTCGGCGTGGCCGACCAGGTCCATCTTGTTCACGGCCAGGACCACGTGCGGCACCCGCAGCAGCGCGGCCACCGCCGCGTGCCGGCGGGTCTGCTCCACGACCCCCTGCCGCGCGTCCACCAGGATGATGACCAGCTCGGCGGTGGAGGCCCCGGTGACCATGTTCCGGGTGTACTGCACGTGTCCCGGGGTGTCGGCCAGGATGAAGCTGCGGTTCCCCGTCGTGAAGTAGCGGTAGGCCACGTCGATGGTGATGCCCTGCTCGCGTTCGGCCCGCAGGCCGTCCGTGAGCAGCGCCAGGTCAGGCGTCTCCTGGCCCCGGGCCAGCGACGCCCGCTCCACGGCCTCCAGCTGGTCGGCGAGCAGCGACTTCGAGTCGTGGAGCATCCTGCCGACCAGCGTGGACTTGCCGTCGTCGACGGAGCCGGCCGTGGCGAAGCGCAGCAGGCTGGAGTGGTGCTCGGTTCCGCTGGGGCTCGTCGGCATGATCGGCATCAGAAGTATCCCTCGCGCTTGCGGTCTTCCATGGCGGCCTCCGACATACGGTCGTCGGCCCGGGTGGCGCCCCGCTCCGTGAGCCGGGAGGCGGCGATCTCCTCGATGACGGCCTCGGGGTCGGCGGCGGACGAGTCGACGGCGCCGGTGCAGGACATGTCGCCGACGGTGCGGTAGCGCACCGTGCGGACCTCCAGGGGCTCGCCGTCCTTCGGGCCGCCCCAGTCGCCCGGGGTCAGCCACATGTTGTCCCGCAGGAAGACCTCGCGCCGGTGCGCGTAGTAGATCGACGGGACCTCGATGTCGTGGCGGGCGATGTACTGCCACACGTCCAGCTCGGTCCAGTTGGAGAGCGGGAAGACCCGCACGTGCTCGCCGGCGGCGTGCCGGCCGTTGTACAGCTGCCACAGCTCGGGACGCTGTCGGCGAGGGTCCCAGCCGCCGAACTCGTCGCGCAGACTGAACACCCGCTCCTTGGCGCGGGCCTTCTCCTCGTCCCGCCGTCCGCCGCCGAACACCGCGTCGAAGCGGTGTGTTCGGATGGCCTCGACGAGCGGCACGGTCTGCAGGGGGTTGCGCGTGCCGTCAGGCCGCTCGCGCAGTTCCCCGCTGTCGATGAGTTCCTGTACGGACGCCACGTGCAGCCGCAGTCCGTGCCGGGCGACGGTGCGGTCGCGGTAGTCGAGCACCTCGGGGAAGTTGTGCCCGGTGTCGACGTGGAGGAGCGAGAACGGCACCGAAGCGGGGGCGAAGGCCTTCAGCGCCAGATGGAGCATGACGATGGAGTCCTTGCCGCCCGAGAAGAGGATGACGGGGCGCTCGAACTCGCCCGCCACCTCGCGGAAGATGTGCACCGCCTCGGATTCGAGCGCCTCCAGATGCCGCAGAGGTATGTCTGTCTCGGTCGTCATGTGTGGATCCCGCATTCCGTCTTGGCGCTCCCCGCCCACCGGCCCGCCCGGGCGTCTTCGCCCGGGAGCAGGCGCCGGGTGCAGGGGGCGCAGCCCACTGAGCCGTAGCCGTCCGAGAGCAACGGGTTGACCAGCACCCCGTGCTCGGCGATGTACGTGTCCACGTCCTCGCGCGACCACCGTGCGATCGGGGAGATCTTCACCTTCCCGCGCGCCTCGTCCCAGCCGACGACCGGCGTCGTGGCGCGCTCCGGCGAGTCGAACCGGCGAAGCCCCGTGACCCAGGCGCGGTACGGGGCGAGCCCCTCCTCGAGCGGCCGGGTCTTGCGCAGACTGCAGCACAGGTCGGGGTCCCGGCGGTGCAGTTCGGGACCGTACTCCGCGTCCTGCTCGGCCACCGTCTGGCGGGGGAGCAGGGTGATCATCCTGACGTCGCCGACCGCCTCCAGGGCGTCCCGCGTCCCGATGGTCTCGGGGAAGTGGTAGCCGGTGTCGAGGAACACGACGTCCACTCCGGGCAGTACGCGCGCGGCGAGGTGGGCCACGACGGCGTCCTCCATCGAGGAGGTGACGCACATGCTGGAACCGAAGGTGTCGGCGGCCCAGCGCAGGATGTCCAGTGCCGGGGCCTCTTCCAGCTCCCGCCCGGCCCGGGTGGCGAGTTCTCTGATTTCGTTCATCCGAAGTCCTCTCGATGTCTCTTCGCGTGAGCGCCGAGAAATGACAGGGAAAGAGCGCGTTGCACCCACCTGATTGCCGAACGGCAGGCGCAGGCTAACGGGGCCGCCGTACACGACGCTGACGAGGCGCTGACCCGGGAGCGGTACGGGTGGGTCGGTCAGGTGGTACGGGGCGACGCTCAGGAGCCCGTCAGCGCACGGTAAGCGGCACCTGTCACGATCGGCCGCACAAGGCGCCGACGAGGGCATGGGATTGAGGGTGCGGAGATGAAGTCCGAGACAGGGACGAGCACGCGCACGCGCTGGGAGGAGCTGGGGAAAGAGGTCCGCCGGCTCGATCGGGTGATCATCCGGTTCGCGGGTGATTCCGGTGACGGTATGCAGCTCACGGGTGACCGGTTCACGTCGGAGACGGCGTCGTT
>NZ_JBHUYJ010000027.1:54071-76392 GCF_042668715.1 Streptomyces sp. NPDC057271 | reverse complement strand
CCGCCGCTACATCATCTGGCGAAACCGCCACGCCGACGACCGGCACCTACGCGCCGTCGTCGACAGGGCGAACGTTGCCTGATGCGGCACTAGCCTCTGGCCATGCCTTCCGCAGAGATCGACGGACTGACGATCCGCTACGAGGACGAGGGGACGGGGCCCCGCGCTCGTCCTGGTCCACGGCCACCCCTTCGACCGCACGATGTGGCGGCCCCAGATCGACCGCTTCTCCGCCACGCACCGGGTCGTCGCCCCCGATCTGCGCGGCTACGGTGCCACCACCGTCGTCCCCGGCACCACACCGCTCTCCGCCTTCGCCGGGGACCTCGCCGCGCTCCTCGACCACCTCGGCATCGAGGAGTTCGTACTCGGCGGACTCTCCATGGGCGGCCAGATCGTCATGGAGTGCTACCGCCTCTTCCCCGGCCGGATCCGCGGCCTGGTCCTCGCCGACACGTTCCCCGCCGCCGAGACCGAGGAGGGGAGGGCCGGCCGCCGCGCGCTCGCCGACCGGCTGGTCCGCGAGGGCATGAAGGGGTACGCCGACGAGGTCCTGGACCGGATGGTCGCCCCGTACAACACGCACGCCGCGCCCCAGGTCCACCGGATGATGTGCGCCACCGATCCCGAGGGCGCGGCGGCGGCGCTGCGCGGCCGGGCAGAACGGCCCGACTACCGCGAGCTGCTGACCACCGTCTCCGTACCGGCGCTGGTGGTCGTCGGCCGGGACGACGCGTACACGCCCGTCTCGGACGCGGAGGCGATGCACGCGGCGCTGCCGCTCTCCACGCTGGTGGTCGTCGAGCGCGCGGCGCACATGCCGAACCTGGAGCGGCCGGAGGAGTTCGACGCCGCACTCGCCGCGTTCCTCGAAACGCTCTGAGCCCGGCGCCGGACACGGCCCCGGCCCCGGCCCCGGCCCCGGCAAGGAGGCACGGCCCCGCCCCCGGCGGTCGAGGCGCGGCTCCCGGGCCTCACCCGTACGGACCAGTTGGACGTTCGCTTCCGGACCGGCCGCCGCACGATGGGCCCATGAGTCAGCACACCGCACCCCCGCGCCCGCCCCACAGCTCGACCAGCTCCGCATGGGCCTCCAGCGGCACCCTGTTCGCCGGCGTCCTGATGCTCGTCATCGGCATCCTGGACATCCTCCAGGGCATCGCCGCCGTCGCCGAGGACGATGTCTACGCCCGCGTCGGCGACTACGTGTTCAAGTTCGACCTGACCAGCTGGGGCTGGGTCCACATCGTTCTCGGCGCCCTCGTCACCATCGCCGGCGCCGGCATCCTCAAGGGCTCCGAGTGGGGTCGTATGGGCGGCATCACCCTGGCCTCCCTGAACGTCATCGCCCAGTTCCTCTTCCTGCCGTACCACCCCTGGTGGGCGCTGTTCTCGATGGCCATCTCGATCTTCGTGATCTGGGCGCTGGCCACGGACGACACCTCGTTCGGCAAGGACCGGGTGTGAGCACCGCCCGCGCGCGCACCCGCGCCGTCTGCGCCACCGCCCTCCTCGCACTGACCGTGACCGTCACCGGCTGCACCGAGGAGAGCCGGCAGGCGGCCGAGGACATCGTCTCCACCGCCACGGCGGCGGCCGCCTCGGCGGCCCAGGAGAAGATGAACCAGGTCAAGGACGGGATCAACGCCACCGACGACGTGAAGGCCGGAGCGACGCGGACGGACGGCGACCGGACCACCGTCGAGATCACCGCCACCAACCCCACGGACTCGAACGCCGACTACACGGTCTGGGTCAACTTCCGTGACGACGCCGGAAATCTGCTGGACGCCGCCGTCCTCAACATCGACGGCGTGGAGCCGGGCGGGTCCAAGACCGGGACGGCGCGCAGCAACCGCACCCTCTCGGGAGAGACGAAGGCGGAGATCCAGCAGGCGCTGCGACACTGACGGTGTGGAGCACGTCCTGGCAGAGCAACGGTCCTCCGGCCCCGCGTCCCCTCCGACCTCCCCCCGGCCCGGGCGGCGCCTCGCCACCTGGGCCGCGACCCTGCTCGTGGCCGTACCGGCAGTGGTCACGGGCTGCCGCCTGCTCGGCACCGACGCGGTCACTCCCGTACCGCAGGCGCTGTCGTTCCTGCCCTGGCTCACCGTCCCGGCCGGCCTCGCGGCGCTGCTCGCCCTGGCCGCCGGGCGGCGGCCGCTCGCGGGCCTCGCGGTCCTCGTCCTCGCCGTCACGGCCTGGTTCACACTGCCCTACGGGCCGGACACCACCACCGCCCGCGGCCCCGTCGTCGAACGGCTCCGGGTGCTCACCGCCAACGTCGAGTTCGGCCAGGCGACACAGGCCCTCGCCGAGGCCGTACGACGGGAGCGGCCGCAGCTCGTGTACGTCTCCGAGTGTGCCCCCGCCTGCGTCCGCGCCCTCACCGCCGCGCTGGCCGTCAGCCACCCGCACCGGGCGGTCGTCGACGGCGAGGGCTCGACCGGCTCCGTGATCCTGAGCGCGTACCCGCTGACCGCCCGGCCCCCGATCCCCGCCGCGATGGGCATGCCGGGCGCCTCCGCGTGGATCGGCGGCCGGGACGTCGAGCTGCGGCTCGCCCACCCGCTGCCGCCGATCCCCCGCCAGGTCGACCTGTGGAAGCGCGAGCTGGGGCGGGTGGAGGAGTTCGCCGCAGCGCACCGCGGCGGCGACCCCGTGCTCCTGGCCGGCGACTTCAACGCCTCCCAGGACCACGCCGCGTTCCGCGCCGTCCTCGACGCGGGCCGGCTGCACGACGCCGCGCGGCTCGCGGGCGCCGCGCGGACGCCGACCTGGCCGCGAGAGCTGCCCCTGCCGCCGTACGCACAGATCGACCACGTGCTGGTCAGCGACGACTTCCGGGTACGCGACGTGCGGTTCCTCGACCTCGCGGGGTCGGACCACCGGGCCGTCCTGACCGGGCTCGACCTGCACGCCGGGCGCTGATCGGCGACGCTGGAAGCATGGACCGGATGTACGACGACGAGCAGATCCTCACGAACATCGGCACCCTCGTCGAGGAGGAGCGGGCCCTGCGGCAGCGTATGGGCGGCCTCCTCCCGGAGGAGCGGACGCGGCTCGCCGAGCTCGAGGTGCAACTGGACCAGTGCTGGGACCTGTTGCGCCAGCGCCGGGCCAAGGTCGAGTTCGGCGAGGACCCGGACACGGCGGCCGTCCGCCCGGCGGCGGAGGTGGAGGGCTACCGCAGCTGACCCGCCCGCCGGGCGACCCGCCTCCGCCCACGCACCGTGAGCCCATGGCACGTCCCGCGCGGCTCTCCCCACCGCCCTGGCTGACCGCCGGGCTCCGCCCGGCCCCCGCACCCGTCCCCTGGGCGGCCGCCGTCGCCCGCGCCTCCGTCGCACTGTCCGCCCCGCTCGACCCACTCCGAGCCGAGGTGACGTCGGCCCGCGCGATCGCCTCTCCCCGCGTGTCACCGGGCTAAACACCCCACCGGGGGCGTACGGATGCCCTTACCGGCGGTCACAGAACGGAACGTTCCATCCGCCGTTACCGGAGTCCGTCGGTGCGACTACGATGCGCTCGATTCACCTTGATCCGTGCGCGGTCACGCGAACAACTGACTCGGCGGCACGGACACTTCGTCCTGCACCGCTCCCGTGCCCCCCAAGGACATCCGCCATGCGCACGACCACCGGCAGAGGGCTCCAGCCCAACGTTCTCGGGACGTTCGACACCATCGTCATGGCCGTCGCGGGCAGTGCGCCCGCCTACTCGCTGGCGGCGACCACGGCCGTCCTCTTCGGCGCGGTCGGCCTGGCGGGCCCCGCGGCTCTGCTCTACTGCGCGATACCCATGCTCGGCATCGTCCTCGCCTACGCGCGCCTCGGCCGGATCGACGTCAACGCGGGCGCCGGCTACTCCTGGGTGGGCCGCACCCTCCACCCCTTCCTCGGCTTCCTCTCCGGCTGGGCCCTCGTCGTCTCCACGACCGTCTTCATGGTCGCGGGATCGCTCCCCGCCGGCGCGCTGACGCTCTCCCTCATCGATCCCGGGCTCGCCGACAACACCCCGCTCGCCGCGGCCGTCGGCGCCGGCTGGTTCCTGGTGATGCTGCTCGTCGTCCTGGGCGGCGCCCGGCTCACCGTACGGGCCCAACTGATCATGTCGGGCGTCGAGATGCTCATTCTCCTCGCCTTCGTCCTCGCCGCGCTGCTGCACCGGGGGCACGCGACCGCGTTCGACTGGTCCTGGTTCGGCTTCGGTCACTTCGACGGTCCGGCGGGCTTCGCCGCGGGCGCGCTGATCGCCGCGTTCTACTACTGGGGCTGGGACGTCACCAGCAACCTCAGCGAGGAGACCCGGGACAGCCGCCGCACGGCCGGGCTCGCGGCGCTGGTCGGCGTGGGCGTCGTCTTCCTGGTCTTCGAGGCGTTCACGGTCGCGGTCAACGTGCTGCTGACCCCGGGGCGGATCGAGTCGGCGGGCGCGAACGTCCTGGCCGTCCTCGGCCAGGAGATCTGGCCGGGCGTCGGCGGAAAGCTGCTGGTCGTGGCGGTGCTGCTGTCCACGGTCGCCACCCTGGAGACCACGCTGATCCAGGTGACCCGCTCCCTCTTCGCGATGGGCCGCGACCGCACGATGCCGGCCGCGCTCGGGACCGTGCACCGGCGCTGGAACACCCCGTGGGTGGCGATCGCCGCCGTCGGGGGCGCCGCGCTGCTGCTGTTCGGCGCGGCGGCGGCCGCCGGTTCGATGGGGCGGATCCTCAGCGACGCGGTGTCCGCGATCGGCCTGCTGATCGCGTTCTACTACAGTCTCGCCGGGATCGCCGCCGTGGTGGCGTACCGGGGGATGCTGCTGAACTCCGTACGGAACTTCCTCGTCGGGGGCGTCTGGCCGCTGCTCGGTTCGGCGTTCATGCTGTGGGCGTTCGTCGAGTCCCTCGGCGGACTGTCCACGACGTCACGGGTCATCGGCCTGGGCGGGCTCCTCGTGGGCGTGGTCCCGATGCTCGTGTACTGGCGCGCGGGCAGCGCGTACTACCGTCCGGCACGGCTCGACGCGGTGCGCGCGCTGGCGGCCGCGGAGCCGTTCGCGCCGAGCACGGCGCGGGCGCGCAGGGCGGACGAGTCGCTGGCGACGGACTTCTGACGCCGGCCGCGGCGGGCCTGCTTCACGCCCACCGGTTTCACGCCCACCGGCTTCACGACTACCGGTTTCACGACTACCGGTTTCACGACTACTGGCTTCCGAGGGAGGACCTGGATGGCCGCTCTCCGCCGATCGGCACGCTCGGCCCGCGCGGCCCGCTTCACCCCGGTCCACGACCCGGACTTCGGCGACCGCGCGCTCACCGAGGCGCGGCACGACATCGTCATCGGCCGCTGGCAGGGCGTACGGGACCTGTTGCGGGACACCGGTGAGGACTGGGCGCGCCGGACGCACCGGGTGCGGCTCCTCGCGCACGCCGCCGCGGGCAGTTCGTCGGTCGAGGCGTGGCGGGCGGCCGAGCCGGAGAACCCGGACGGGGCGGTGCTGCGGGCGGCCACCGAGGTCGTACGGGTCTTCGACACGGCGATCGCGGCCGGCCGGGGCACGGTCGTGGACCGGGGGCGGGTCGACGCCACCGTCGACGCCTGTCTGCGGGCGGCGGAGGCGGCCCCCACGGACCCGATGCCGTGGGTCTCGCTGCTCTCGGTGGCCCGGCTGTACGAAGGCGGGGTGCCGCGCCGCGAGCTGCGGCAGTGGTTCGACGAGCTGCGGCGCCGTGACCCGTACAACACCGAGGGCCACGCGCAGGTGATGCGCTACTGGTCGGCGCGGTGGCACGGCACGCACGGGGCGATGTACGACTTCGCGCGGGACGCGGCGGGCGTGGCGCCGCCCGGGTCGCCGCTGCCGGTCCTGGTGCAGGTGGCGCGGGTGGAGGAGTACCGCTACATCGCGGACGGGGCGCTGGGCCGGGGTCCCGTGCGCGGCTTCGACCAGCACTGGAAGCACGAACTGGCCGTGGACGAGCTGCGCCGTACGTTCGAACGCTGGATCGGCGGCCGCGAGCCGGGCGCCCCGGTGGCACCGGAGGAGGTGCCGGACCTCAACTACCTGGCACACGCGGCCTGCTACGCGGGCCAGGTGGAGGTGGCACGCGAGGTGCTCGGGATGCTCGGGGCGCGGGCGGCCTGGGTGCCGTGGGCGTACACGGGGGACCCGGAGGAGCAGTTCGTGCGGTTCAGGGAGGGTCTGGGAGTGGTGTGAGGGGCGGTGCCACGCCCCTCACACCACGTTTCAGGGCTCAGACGCCGATGCCGCGGCCGTCCTTGCGCCAGACCGAGACGACCGAGGGGCGGACGATCTTGCCGGGTCCGTCGGGCCACTGCGACTTCGGGTTCTCGACGGACGCGCCGTCGACCTCGCCCGGGTGCTGGACCGCGACGACGACACGGCGGTCCTGGATGATCGGGCCGCAGGTCTCGGCGCCCGTGGGCACGGTCAGGAACTGCTTGATCTCACCGCGCCGCTCGCCCTGCGTGGCGACACCGAACAGGCCGTCGTGCGAGCCGAGCGCGTTGCCGTCGGTGGAGAGCCACAGGTTGCCGTACGGGTCGAAGGCGATGTTGTCGGGGCAGGAGATCGGGGAGACCCTGTCCTTGGGGAAGCCCGCGTAGTAGGTGGCCGGGTCGTTCGGGTCGCCCGCGACGAGGAAGAGGCGCCAGGCGAAACCGTCGCCCGCGGGGTCGTCGAAGTTCTCGGCCAGCTCGAGGACCTGCCCGTGCTTGTTCTTGTTGCGCGGGTTGGCCTCGTCGGCGCCGGGGCTGCCGTCCGTGCCGCGCTTGGAGTTGTTGGTGAGCGCGACGTAGACGCGGCCGGAGCGCGGGGACGGCTCGACGTCCTCGGGGCGGTCCATCTTGGTGGCGCCGACCTTGTCACCGGCGAGGCGGGTGAAGACGTACACCTCCTCGGCGGTCATGCCCTCGACGTGCGAGACGTCGCCGGTGGCCAGCGGGATCCAGACGCCGGAGCCGTCGAACTCGCCGTCGTTCGGGAGTTTTCCGGTGCCGTCGATCTGGGCGGCCGGGCTGTCGCCGGTCAGCTTGGCGACGTAGAGGGTGCCCTCGTCCAGCAGGGTGAGGTTGTGCTCGTGCGCGGCGCGGGAGTTGCCCTTCATCATCCGCTTCGACGACACGAACTTGTAGAAGTAGTCGAAGCGCTCGTCGTCGCCCATGTAGACGACCGGGCGGCCGTCGGCGGTGAGGCGGGGCTGCGCGGCCTCGTGCTTGAAGCGGCCGAGCGCGGTGCGCTTCTTCGGGGTCGACTCGGGTTCGTACGGGTCGAGTTCGACGACCCAGCCGTGGCGGTGGACCTCGTTCGGCTCCTGGGCCACGTCGAAGCGCTTGTCGAACCGTTCCCACTTGCGCTCGGTGGTGCCGGAACCGATGCCGTACCGCTTGTCGGTGGCGCTGGAGCCGTTGGCGAAGTACTGGTTGAAGTTCTCCTCGCCGGACAGGATCGTGCCCCACGGGGTGGTGCCACCGGCGCAGTTGTTGAGGGTGCCGAGGACCTTGCGGCCGGTCGGGTCGACGGAGGTCTTCAGGAGCGCGGAGCCGGCGGCGGGGCCGGTCAGCTCGAACTCGCTGGTGGCGTGGAGACGGCGGTTGAGCGGGTGGCGCGTGACCGGCGTGAGCTTGCCGGAACGCTTCTCCTCCTGGACGACGACGACGGAGAGGCCGTGGGCGGCCCAGGCGATCTCGACCTGCTCGCGGGTCGGGTTCTCGGCGTCGTACGCCTTGAACATCAGGAATTCGTCGGTGTACTCGTGGTTCGCGACGAGCACCTGACGGCCCCGCTCCCCGGGGAGGGGGAGGAGGCTCAGGAAGTCGTTGTTGTAGCCGAACTGGCCGGCCTGCGCGGCGGCGGTCTGCTTGTCGGCGTCGAAGGCCGGGGCGCCGCGGAGGATCGGCTCACCCCAGCGGATGACCACGTTCTGCTCGTAGCCGACGGGCACGGTGACCTTGTCGGCGGTGTTGGGCGCGACGGGCTTGAAGCGGAGGCCCCGGGCACCGTCGGCGACGGGCCGTCCCTTGCCGGCCGCCGTGGCGGCGTCGGAGTTGCCGGCGGCGACGGCGGGGGTGGAGCCACCGGGGCCGACCACGGCGCCGCCGGCGGCGGCGGCGACGGTCACGACGGCAGCGGCACGCACCATGGAACGCCGGGAGAGGGCTCCGGCTATGACGTCGCCGACGTACTCGTTGTCACTGGTGTTGGGCACCTCGTGGAAGCAGGCGTCACCACAACGGAACCGGCAGGTGAGGGCGGAACGGCCGCCTCCGTGCGGGTTGGTGCTCAGCAGCGGCAGCAGTTTGCGCACTTGGTCCTCCTCCGGCGCGTCTCCGCGCCGCCCCTTGGTCCCGACATGGTGTCGGGATTCCCGTCCGGCGGTGACGTTATGTGCACACATCTGCACGGGGGCGGCGCGGAAGTGAACGCCGAATGAATGAGCGGGAACGGGGCTGGGTGGGGGCGATTGGAGGGTGAGGGGAGGGGGGTGAAGGGGGAGCGGGGGGTTCGGGGCCGTTCGGGGCGCCGAGGACGGAGATCCGCCGGCCGTCAGGGGCGGGCCGAAGGCGGACATCTGGGGACTGTCCGGGGCGGGCCGAGAGCCGGGATTCCCAGTCCGCTTGAGACGGCCGGGGGCGCGAATCCCATGCACCGGGAGGCGTGCGGGGGCGGCGATTCCGGGTCCGGTTGGGGCGCCGGGGGCGACACACCAGGGGCCGCTAACCTTACGTGTCCGCCCTGGCCAGGGATGATTCCTCCCAGTACGGACATTCACCGCACCCAACTCATGCGAAAGGCCTCGCCCATGGGCATTCGGAGCTTGCTGCGCAAGGTGTTCGGACGCGATCGTGCGGAACGGCAGGCCGATTCCCCGGCGACCTCCGTCCCGCCCCAGGCGGCGCCGTCCCGCCAGGAGAACGCCGCGCCGACGCCGCCCCCGACGGAGGACGAGGCCCAGCGCGCGGCGGACGACCTGGTGGCGGCGGCCTTCGACAACCCGAAGGTGCCGGCGGCGAGGACGTCCGAGAAGCCGGACGCCGAGGAAGAGCCGGCCGTGGCCGGACTGCCCAAGCAGGCCACGACGGAGCCCGTGAAGGCCACCCCGGCCGCCGAGGAGCCCGCGGCGGAGGCGACCGTGGAGGCCGTCGCGACGGCTGAGGAGCCCGCCACGGACGCGGCTGCCGAGCAGGTCGCGGTGGAGGCGACGGACGTGCCGACGCCCGTCGCGGACGAGGCGAAGGCCGAGACGGCCCATGACGAGCCCGTCGCGGAGAAGCCCGTCGCCGAGACGCCCGAGCAGGTCGCGGCGGAGCCGCAGACCGAGCCGGCCGCCGCCACCGAGCCCGAGGCCGGGCCGGTCGTGGACGAAGCCATCGTCGCGGAGCCGGAGGCCACCCCTGCCGCCGAGCCGGCCGAGGCCGAGTCCGAGGCCACCCCTGCCGAAGCCGAGCCGACCGAAGCCGACGCCACCGCCGCCGAGCCGGAGGCCACCCCGGCCGCCGAGCCGGTCCAGGCCGAGCCCACCCGGGCCGAGGCCGACGCCACCGTCGCCGAGGCCACCCCGGCCGAAGCCGAGCCGACCGAAGTCGACGCCACCGTCGCCGAGCCGGAGGCCACCCCGGCCGCCGAGCCGGTCCAGGCCGAGCCCACCGTCGCCGTCGCCGGGACGAAGGCCACCCCGGCCGACGCCACCGTCGCCGAGACGGAGGCCGCCCCTGCCGACGCTGACGCCACCGTCGCCGAGCCGGAGGCCACCCCGACCCCCGCCCCCGCCCCCGCGCCCGCGCCCGCCCCCGGACGTACCGTCCTCACCGCCGACGCGCCGCAGCTCGTCGAGGCGTACGACGCAGCCGCGGGCGTCCTCGCGGAGCGCGGGCTCGTCGGGGCAGGGCCGGTCGCCGTGTACCTCGTCGTCGACCGGTCCGGGTCGATGCGCGGGTACTTCAAGGACGGCTCCGTCCAGCGCATCGCCGAGCAGACCGTCGCCCTCGCCGCGCACCTCACCGAGGACGCCACCGTCACCGCCGTGTTCTTCTCCACGGACATCGACGGCACCGCCGAACTCCGCCCCGCCGGCATCGAGGGCCGCATCGACGAGATCAACGCGGGCCTCGGCCGCCTCGGCCGTACCAACTACCACCGCGCCGTCGAAGAGGTCCTCGCGCACCACGAGAAGACCGACCCCACCCGCCCCGCCTTCGTCGTCTTCCAGACCGACGGCGCTCCCGAGTCCAAGACGGCCGCCACCCAGGCGCTCGCCGAGGCCGCCGGGCGCCCGATCCACTGGCAGTTCGTCGCATGGGGCGAGGAGGACAACAAGGCCTTCGACTTCGTCCGTAAGCTCACCGCGCCCCGTACCGGCCACTACCTCGCCGGCCCCACCCCGGCCGAGACCGCCCACGCCGACTTCTACCGCGGGCTGCTCTCCACCTGGGAGGCCTGACCGGCACGCCTGCCGGTGGTGACGGTGACGGGCAACGTCACCGTCACCGTCACCACCAGCCCGCCGACCTCCCGCTCGCCCTCCCCCTCCCCCGGGCCACCGCGATCGACCGGACGATCGACAGCCCGAGCCCGGCCCCCGGCCCCATCCGGTCGCGCCCCTAACCGCGCCGGAACGGTCTCGAAGAGCCCCGGGGGGCCGTCTCCGGGCGCCACGACCGGCCCCGTGTTCTCGACGGTCACCGCACCACCGTCCACACGCACCTCCGTGGCCCCGGGCACGTCGTAGGCGACGGCGTCCGCGACGAGGTTCCGTACGAGCTGCCCGAGCAGCGCCCGTGTCCACCGCACGACGGCCCCTCACCGCCACGGCCCCCGGGGCCATCGCACTCCACCCCGAACGCCTCGCACTCCTCCGCGACCACCTCCCCCAGCGGCACGTCCCCCGCTCCTCCAGCCCCGCTCACTCCTCGCCAGCACCCGGGCACCCAGCGCCCGGCACCCGGCACCCAGCAGCACCAGCAGCCCCCAGCCCCTCGGTGAGCCCCTCGGTGAGCCCCTCGCTCCGCTCGCTCCGGTTGCTGTCCAGCAGGACCTGCTCGTCCTCGTTCGAGTCGTCGAGCCCGATCCGGATCGCGGCACGCTGCGTGGCAACGAGGTCCGCGGCTCGTGCGAGGCGTCCGCGAGGAACCGCCGCCGTCGCCCGCCCGTTCCCCCCGCCCGTTGTCGATGTGAGTGGATCTTGAACTGCCCGTTAGGATTTCGACCATGGCGGCCACTGGATCCGAGAAGCAGGGGGCGAAGGCGTACTACGTCTCGACCCCCATCTACTACGTCAACGACGCTCCTCACCTGGGCCACGCCTACACGACCGTCGCAGGCGACGTGCTCACGCGCTGGCACCGTCAGCGCGGCGAGAAGGTGTGGTACCTCACCGGCACGGACGAGCACGGTCAGAAGATCATGCGCACGGCCGAGGCGAACAACGTCACGCCCCAGGCCTGGTGCGACAAGCTCGTCGAGGAGGCGTGGAAGCCCCTCTGGGAGCACCTGAACATCGCGAACGACGACTTCATCCGGACGACGGAGAAGCGTCACACGGACCGCGTCCAGGAGTTCGTGCAGGACCTGTACGACAAGGGCGAGATCTACAAGGGCGGGTACGAAGGCCCGTACTGCGTGGGCTGCGAGGAGTACAAGCTCCCCGGCGATCTCATCGAGGCGGAGGACGGCACGAAGCTGTGCGCCGTCCACAAGAAGCCGGTGGAGATCCTCAAGGAGGAGAACTACTTCTTCAAGCTGAGCGAGTACGGCCCGAAGCTGATCGAGTTCTACGAGTCGAACCCCGGCTTCGTCCAGCCGGAGTCGGCCCGTAACGAGGTGCTGAACTTCGTCAAGCAGGGCCTTGAGGACCTCTCGATCTCGCGCTCGACGTTCGACTGGGGCGTCCCGGTCCCGTGGGACGACAAGCACGTCATCTACGTGTGGATCGACGCGCTCCTGAACTACGCGACGGCGGTCGGCTACAACGAGAACCCGGAGAAGTTCGACGAGACCTTCCCGGCCGACGTCCACCTCATCGGTAAGGACATCCTCCGCTTCCACGCGATCATCTGGCCGGCGATGCTGATGGCGCAGGGCCTGCCGGTCCCGGGCCGGGTGGCGGCGAACGGCTGGCTGATGGTCGGCGGCGAGAAGATGTCGAAGTCGAACCTGACCGGCATCAAGCCGCAGGACCTGACCTCGCACTTCGGCGTGGACGCGTACCGCTGGTACTTCCTGCGCGCGATCGCGTTCGGCCAGGACGGCTCGTTCTCGTGGGAGGACTTCACCGCCCGCTACACAAGCGAGCTGGCGAACGACTACGGCAACCTCGCCTCTCGCGTGGCGGCCATGGTCGGCAAGTACTTCGAGGGCGCCCTGCCGGCGGCGACGGCCGACGGCGACGCGGAGAAGGCGATCCACGAGGGCCTGGCGAAGGCGGTCGCGACGGCCGACCAGAAGATCGGCGAGGAGCTGGACTTCCAGGGCGGCATCCTGGCGATCTTCGACTTCGTGAAGCAGGTCAACGGCTACATCACGGAGCAGGAGCCGTGGAAGGTCGCCAAGGACGACTCGGAGGCGGGCCGCGCCCGTCTGGCGACGATCCTCTACACGGCGGCCGAGTCGCTGCGCGGCGTCGCGGTCCTGCTGAACGCGATCATGCCGGAGACCTCCCAGAAGCTCTGGGACTCCCTGGGCGCGGAGGCATCCCTGGGCGCCCTGGCCTCCCAGCCGGTCCAGTCGGCCGGTGAGTGGGGCAAGCTCCCGGCGGGCACGACGGTGACGAAGGGCGCGGTGCTCTTCCCGCGTCTGGAGGAGCCGAAGAAGGACTGACACCGTCCTCCTCTCCTCGTACGGCTCCTCGTACGGCTGTGGGGGGGGGGGGCGCGAGCGGGGGGGGGCGCGAAGCAGGACTCGCCCGCGGGGGGGGGGCGAAAGCCACACCCGCAGCACCTCCTAGCATCTATGATGTTTGGGGGGGGGGGGAGAAGGGGCGCAGGGACCCCTCTCTCCTTCGTTCCTCCGTTTCTGCTTGTCGCCTCGCCCCCTTCTCCCCCGCGCGCCCCCCCCCCCCCACAGCCGCTCTTCCGCGCGGGTAGGGTCCCCATTCCGATCATCTGACCGGCTCATCCGGCCGGTTCGTCCACGCCCGGGGGCCCATCAGCCATGTCCACATCGAAGTCCTCGCCGAGTCGCAGATCGGCTCTCGCCGTCCTCGCCGGAGTGGCGGCGGGCGGCTCGCTGCCGTTCGCCGTCGCCCCTTCGGCCACCGCCGCCCCACGGACCGCCACCGCCGCCGCCCCGACCGGCACCGCTACCGCCACGGCGGGCGGGACGCCGGCCCCCATGCCGCCCGGCGGAAGACTTCCGATGGTGGCCGATCCCGGCGACCCGTGGCACTTCGCCGCACATCCGTCCGGGGCGCTCACCACCCGCGCCCTCTCCGGCACACCCGCGTCCCTGGAGGTGTCCGACGACGACGGCGTGCTCGCCCTCCTGACCGTCGGCGCCAAGACGGTGACGGTGCGCGGCCCGAAGCGCTGGTTCACGGAACAGAAGAAGCCCTTCACGGACGACTTCGCCCGCACGCCGACCACCACCGGCTGGGGCACCTCCCCCGGCGGCGGCACCTGGTCCTCTCACAACGGCGTGCCCGCGAACTACTTCCTGGAGTCCGGTCGGGCCGTCATCGCCCTCACCGCGAGCAACGCCAGTCGGCACGTCTTCCTCTCCGACCGGCTGGTCGGGGACTTCGACGCCGCCGCCCGCTTCTCCTTCGACAAGGCCCCCACCGGCGCGCCCGTCTCGCTGGCGCTCTCGTTCGGGGTCCAGGATGTCGACAACCACTACCGGGCGCGCCTTGAGGTGACCCCCGCCGGTGACGTACGGCTGGTCCTGGAGAAGGAACTCGCCGACGTCTCCGCTGCCTTGAGCGCGCCCGTCACGGTCGGTACCGGATTCGCGGCCTTCGACCACTGGTGGGTCCAGGTGGAGAAGAGCGGTCCCGTGATCCGGGCCCGCGCCTGGCGCAACGGCACGCCCACGCCGGACACCTGGCACCACAGTGTGCGCGACCCCGAGCCGCAGCCGGGCAAGGTCTTCGACTCCGGCACCCTCGGAGTCCGCGCTCTCGCCTCCCAGGGGGCCACGGTGCCGCTGGAGGCCCGGATCTACGACGTCGTGGTCACCTCCGCCGACTGGGCGGACCCGCCGGTGGTCTGCCACGACACCTGGGTACGGGTCCTGCCCGAGCCCTTCGACGGCACCTGGACCCCGGAGCTGGAGCAGCGGGTCCGCGCCTGGGCCGCGGACACCTCGCCCGACGCCCTCGCCTACGCCTCCATGTTCCGGCCCCACGCGCCCGCCGTGACCGACCCCGCGCTCCAGGGTGCGCAGGTGCTGGGCACGTCCGGGTACAGCGAGACGGACGAAGCCGGACTGCGCTATGTGGGCGCCGACTTCCACGAGTACATGGGACTGGCCTGGACCTTCCCCGCCAGCGGCGAGAGCACCGGGACCCCGGAGGCGCGATGGAAGGGCAATCTCGACTGCTCGGGTTTCGTCCGCATGGTCTACGGCCATCACATGGGCATCCCGATGGTCGTCTCCAAGAACTACGACGGCCTGAACCTGCCCCGTACCTCGAAGAGGCAGGCCACCGACGGCCCCGGCACGGTCGTGGCCACGGGCACCGACGCACCGCCCTCCCTCACCGAACTGCGCGTCGGTGACGTGGTGTTCTTCGACGCCACCACCGACCCCGCCGACCCGGAGACCACCGGAGGGGTCGTCGACCACACCGGCATCTACGTCGGCCGGGACCAGCACGGCGGTCTACGCTTCGTGTCCAGTCGCAAGACCCCGAACGGGCCGACCATGGCCGACCTCGGCGCCAGGTCGATCCTGAACGGCGCGGCGAACGACCTGTACACGAGGTCGCTGCGCGTGATCCGTCGGTTCTGAGAGGCCGCCCGCCCCGATCGGCCGACCGCCCGTGCTCCGTGTCCGGTGACCACCGGACACGGGCCCGGGTGGTCGGGTCGGTGCGGTCAGTGGCCCGACGCGTACGACACGAAGCCCGCCCACGCGCCCGGGGTCAGCGCGAGCTGCGGGCCGGCGAGGCACTTGGAGTCACGGACGTGGACGGTGCCGGGGGTCGTGGCGACCTCGACGCAGGAGTCGCCTTCGCTACCGCTGCTGTAGCTGCTCTTGAACCACGCCAGTTCGGAGGCGTCCCCGGCCGAGGTGATGCGGATCATGTCTCTCCCAGCAGTTGCTCGATGAGGGCGGTCGACTCACGGGGCGTGAGAGCCTGAGCCCGGATGATGCCATACCGCAGCTCAAGGATACGGAGCTGTTTCCGCTCGGTCACCGGTCGGCCGTTGGCCACGACCGGAGAGCGCCCGACCGCCGATCCGTCCCCGAACTTCAGGACCTCGATGCCGCCGTCCACTCCGGCGTGCTCCTCGCGGTCCATCGGCATCACCTGCAGCTCGACGTTCCGCAACCGCGCCACCTCCAGGAGGTGTTCGAGCTGCGCCCGCAGCAGCGTACGGCCGCCCAGCGGTCGTCGGAGCGTCCACTCCTCCAGGACGAAGCCGAGTTCGGGTGCGGGGTCCCGCTCGAACACGGACTTGCGGGCCATACGGCCGGCCACCATCCGCTCCACCTCGTCCTGCGTGTACGCCGGGCGCCGCATCAGGAGCAGCCCGCGCGCGTACTCCGGCGTCTGCAGCAGGCCGTGGATGTTGAGCGGGTCGTACAGCTGGAGCTCCACCGCCCCCGCTTCCAGCTTCGCCAGGTCGCGGACCTTCTTCGGGTACCGGACCTTCCTCACGTCGTCCTTCATCGCCGCGATCAGCCCGTCCGCCCCCAGCACCTCGTCCGCCCTGTCCAGGAACTCGGGGCGCGGAATCCGTCTGCCGCCCTCCAGCTTGTAGACCATGTCCTCGCCGTAGCCGACCGCCTCTCCGAAGTCGGCGGCCCGCATCCCGACCGCCTCCCGCCGCAGCCTCAGCTGGCGTCCCACCGTGGCGACGACCGCCACACCCCAGTCGTCGTCGGGGTCCACCTCCCAACCCGGCTCGTCCGCCTCGCTCTTGAGTCTCGCCACTCCGGTCCCGCCGTCCACCGACATGCCCGCACCCCTCTGTCCGTGCCTTCGCGCCGCGACATCTACCCGGCAGACGGGAGCCGACAGTCCGGACAACAGTGGACAAGCTCCGGACAGTCACCCTAAGCATCCGGGTCGTCACTGCTCACGTGAAGCACGAACCGCCACGCTCGACGGCGTGAACTCGAAGATCGCCGTGCAACTCCAGGCACCGGCCTTCCACTTCAGCGTCCCGGCGGTCCTCGTCGAGGCGCTCGCCGACCGCCGGGGCGTCGGGCTCGGCCCCGTACCCCAGAAGACCGTATGGGCCGAACTCGACCTGAAACGCCCCTGACCTGCGGAAATCACTCACGCACCGGAGTCCCGTCCGTTGGTCTCCGGCGGTGCGGGCGATCCCAGGATCCAAAGACACCCGAGAGAAAGAACCGCACCAAACCCCACCCCTCCTCCCCCGCAGGCCGGACTCACTCGCTCGGGTGAAAAACACCAACTCGGCTGGCTTTGGGATGGGTTGCTTGATCTACGCTCAGCGCGACACACCACATCACCGCTGACATGCGTCGGCCCCCGCCGGGAGTTGCGTTCCCAAGGCGGGGGCCTGACCAACGAGGAAGAAGCACCTTCCCGATGGATACCCAGAACACTAGCGTGCGCCCGCACGCCTCGTCCCGTAACAGCGGGAAGAACCACCCGCACCGGGGAACCTCCGGTGGTGTCATCCACGACAACGTCCGCCACACCACCCGCTTCACCGTGATCGGCAACCACCTCGCCCAGCACGCCGAGTTGTCGTTGCCGGCCATCGGTCTGGCCGTCCACATCCAGTCCCTGCCCGGCGGCGCCGCGATCGACATCAGGACCCTCGCCGCCCGCTTCCCGGAAGGCAAGGCCCGGATCGCCGCCGCCCTGCGGGAGCTGGAGGCCCACGGCTATCTGCGCCGTACGTGCGAACGCACCGCCAGTGGCCGCATCGTCACCCGCACGGTCTCCTGCAACCGGCCTGGCCGGTCGGGAGACGCAGGCGGGGAGGAGCCGAAGCCGAAGCGGGCCGCCCCTCGCCGGGCGGACAAGCCGCCGCGCCGCGCCCCCGAGGACCGGGCAGCCCGGTACCCGCTCCAGAACTGCGACACCTGCGACCTCGCCTACCGCGGCCCAGAACCCGGCACCTGCGGCGGCTGCAGCAGGTGACCGGCCGGCTGAAGGACATGCGCTCGACAGCGCCGAGGACGGCTCGTTCCTGCTCGCCATCGAGGCCCACGGCAGGACGGTGGGGGTACGGCGCCATGGCCGCCAACGCCCTGTGGGGAGTCGGCGGCCACATCCGTACTTCAGTGCACCCAGTCCTTCAGCGGCTCGGTGTCCAGCTCCATGCCCACCGGGTCGGGCAGGGTGACCGTCTTGCCGAAGGGGACCGTGGCCACCATCTCGTACCGTTCTCCGTCCGGCTGCGAGTGGACCTTGACCTCGCCGGTGGTGCGGTCGATCAGCAGGTAGACGGGGATACCGGTCTCGGCGTAGGCGCGGGGCTTCTGCACGCGGTCGCGTAGTCCCGTGTCCGAGTCGCCGGACGTCACCTCGACGACCATCAGGACACCGTCGGCGCTGGCCCACTCGCCCTGGCCGACGAACGTGCCGCTCAGCGCCAGACAGCCGTCCGGGCGGGCGTTGCCGTTGCGGTACTTCTCGATCCGCAGGCCTTGGTCCGGGTAGAGCCATCGCCCTGGATCGGTCTGGATGCACAGACGCGTGAGCCACTCGATGATCCGCCCGTGATCGCCGTCCGGCACAGCCTTCTCCCCGATCTTCCCGTCGATGAACTCCAGACGCAGCGATTCGTCCACACGTTCGCCGAGGCGGGCGAGTTCTTCGAACCCCTCCTGCGTCAGAACGCTCACGGCAGACTCCTCCCGGATCGGTGGTGCCTCCCACGGTACGGGTTTCCCTGTCGACTCGGCCGGGTTCGTCACAGTTGCCATGGCGGCAATCTGGCATATGACAAAGGCCCGGGATCCGTGGATCCCGGGCCTTCACTCGTTCGAGCGCCAGTCCTTACCGCGCCGCGTCCGGGTGGACCGCCTCCGTGATCGGGCGGTCGGTCGACTCGACGACCTTCGTCTCGACCGGCTTGCGCAGCTGGATGTTCAGCTCGCGCAGACGCGCCTCGTCCAGCTCCGTCGGGGCGCCCATCAGGAGGTCCTGGGCGTTGCCGTTCAGCGGGAAGGCGATCGTCTCGCGGATGTTGGGCTCGTCGGCGAGGAGCATCACGATGCGGTCCACGCCCGGGGCGATGCCGCCGTGCGGCGGGGCGCCGTACTCGAAGGCACGGAGCATGCCCGCGAACTCGTGCTCCACGGTCTCCTTCGAGTAGCCCGCGATCTCGAAGGCCTTGAACATGATCTCGGGCTCGTGGTTCCGGATCGCGCCCGAGGACAGCTCGATGCCGTTGCAGACGATGTCGTACTGCCAGCCGAGGACGTCCAGCGGGTCCTGCGTCTCCAGGGCCTCCAGGCCGCCCTGCGGCATGGAGAACGGGTTGTGCGAGAAGTCGATCCTGCCGGTCTCCTCGTCCCGCTCGTACATCGGGAAGTCGACGATCCACGCGAAGCGGAAGACGTTCTCCTCGAACTGGCCGGCGCGCTTGGCGGCCTCGACCCGGACCGGGCCCATGATCTTGGAGACCTCGTCGAACTCGCCCGCGCCGAAGAAGATCGCGTGCCCCGGCTCCAGACCGAGGCGCTCGGTGAGGACCTTGACGTTCTCCTCGGTGAGGAACTTGGCGATCGGGCCGGTCAAGGCGTTGCCCTCGCCGACGCGGACCCAGGCCAGGCCCTTCGCGCCGAGGGAGACCGCGAAGTCGCCCATCGCGTCGAAGAACTTGCGCGGCTGGTCACCCGTGTTCGGGACGGCCAGGGCACGGACGTGCTTGCCCGCGAAGGCCTTGAACTCGGAGTTCTCGAAGACGTCGGAGATGTCGACGAGTTCGAGGGCCGTCCGCAGGTCCGGCTTGTCGTTGCCGTACTTGAGCATCGACTCGCGGAACGGGATCCGCGGGAACGGGGACGTGACGTGGCGTCCGCCGCCGAACTCCTCGAAGAGCTCGGTCATGAGCTTCTCGATCGGCTGGAAGACGTCCTCCTGCTCGACGAAGCTCATCTCGACGTCGAGCTGGTAGAACTCGCCCGGCGAGCGGTCCGCACGGGCGTCCTCGTCGCGGAAGCACGGCGCGATCTGGAAGTAGCGGTCGAAGCCGGAGATCATCAGCAGCTGCTTGAACTGCTGCGGCGCCTGCGGCAGCGCGTAGAACTTGCCCGGGTTCAGACGGGACGGGACCACGAAGTCGCGGGCGCCCTCGGGGGAGGTCGCGGCGAGGATCGGGGTCGCCATCTCGTTGAAGCCGAGGGCCACCATCTTGGAGCGGATGGAGGCGATGACGGCGGAGCGCAGCATGATGTTGCGGTGCATGCGCTCGCGGCGCAGGTCGAGGAAGCGGTACTCCAGGCGCCGCTCCTCGTTCACGCCGTCGTCGGCGTTGATGGTGAACGGGATCTGCTTGGCGGCGCCCAGGACCTCGACCGTGGCGGCCTCGATCTCGATCTCGCCGGTGGCGAGCTCCGGGTTGACGTTCTCCGCACCACGCGAGACGACCTTGCCGTCCACGCGGACGACGGTCTCCTTCGTCAGCTTGTCGAGCACCTCGGCGGCGGCGGTGCCGGGCCGGGCGACGAGCTGCGTGATGCCGTAGTGGTCGCGCAGATCGATGAAGAGGATGCCGCCCAGGTCGCGCCGATTGTGCAGCCAGCCGCTCAGCCGGACGTCGGTGCCGACGTCAGAGGCGCGGAGCTCGCCGCAGGTGTGGGACCTGTACCGATGCATCGTCGTTCATCCAGTCTTCGGGTCTACGGGAATCAGGGGGTGTGCGCCGTCGTGACGGGTCGTGACGGCAGACCCGTCCAAGCCTACCGGGCGACCCAAGATCGCATTTCGAATACGCTCAGTGGCGACCCGCTGGCCGATATTCATAAAGTAGGGCAATGCGCACCGAGGACGTCCTGGCCGCGATCGCGACCGGTCTGTGGCGCTGGGACAACGCATCCGGGACCGTCACCCTCGACGCCGAGGCCGCCCGGCTCCTCGGTCTGCCCGCCGAACCGGTCGAACTCACGGAAGCGGCCGTGCGTTCCCGGTTTCATCCCGTCGACTGGAACGAGATCGACGGGGTCGTGAACCTCGCCGTCGCCGAAGGGACGCTCGCCGAGGCCCGGCTGCGGATCATGGACGGCGAGGGACGGGTGATCCGTACGGTACGGAGCCGGTCCAAGCCGCTCATCGACGGTGACGACTACGAACTCGTCGGCACGATCCAGGAGGTCGCCGAACCGCAGCCGGGCACCGCCGCCCGTACGCCCATCACCGGCGACTGGCGCCGCTCGCGCGAGGCGTTCCTGCTCGACGCGGGGCGGGCGCTCGCCGAGGCCCGCTCGACCGCCGAGGTGCTGCGGGTCGCCGCCTCCCTCTCCATGCCGGGCTTCTCGCCGGACGGGCTCGCCGTCTTCGGGGTCGCCGGCGAACGGCTGACGGTCATCGGCCACCACGGGCACAACGCGGGCGACGAGGGCCCCTTCACCTCGATGTCGGTGGACACCGACTACCCGGCGGCCGAGGTCGTACGGAACGGGCGGGCGATCTACCTGCCGACACCGGAGGAGTACCTGCGCCGTTTCCCGGTGACCTGGCCGCTGGCGCAGCGGTTCGGCCGACGGTCCTGGGCGTACCTCCCGCTGATCGTCGCGGGGCGCACCATGGGCGCCTGGATGGCGGCCTTCAAGCACCCCGTCGCCTTCACGCCCGACGAGCGCTCCGTCCTCACCACGGTCGCCCGGATGCTCGCCCAGGCCCTCGCACGCGCCGGGGTCGCCGAGTCCGAGCGCGAGCTGTCGCTCGGCCTGCAGCGGACGATGATGCCCGTCCTCGGCCCCGGCATCCCGGGTCTGCACGTCGCCGCCCGGTACGTCCCGACCGGCGGGGGCCTCCAGGTCGGCGGTGACTGGTACGACATGATCCAGCTGCCTGGCGGCCGCATCGCTCTCGTCATCGGCGACGTCCAGGGCCACGACGTGCGCGCGGCCGGGCTGATGGGCCAGCTGCGGATCGCCCTGCGCGCGTACGCCTCCGAGGGCCACCGGCCCGACGCCGTCCTCTCCCGCGCCTCGCGCTTCCTGTACGGGATCACCGACGGAGAGGCGACCGAGGCCGCCGCGGAGGAGGCCGTCCGCGCCGGCGGAGAGCACCCGAACGGGGGCCCAGCCCACGCGGGCGCCGCGCCGCGCGACGGGAAGGCGCCCCACGGAGACGTCTCACCGCGCGACGGCAGCCACCCGAACGGGGGCCCACCCCACGCGGGCGCCGCGCCGCGCCGGGGTGTCACGCGGAACCGGGGCGTCGCTCCGTACGGGGTCTCTCCGGACGGGGACGGCGCGCCGGACGGGCGGGCCCACGATGTCGGTCCGCGCTTCGCGACCTGCCTCTACCTGGAGATCGACCCGGTCACCGGTGTCGTGGACATCGCCCGCGCCGGGCACCCCGACCCCGCGGTCCGGATGACCGACGGAACGGTTCTGCTGCGTCCCACGGCAGGCGGCCTGCCCCTCGGCATCGTCCCGGACACCGACTACCCGACGACCCGGTTCACCCTGGAGCCCGGCGAGACCCTGATGATGTGCACCGACGGGCTCCTGGAGACCGGCGGCCACGACCTCGACAGCGGCTGGGAACGGATCCGCTCGCTCCTCGAAGAGCATGCCGAGGACTCGTTGGAGGACCTCGCCGACAGCCTGGTCGAGGCCGTCCACGGACCCGGCTCGCACCACACCACGGGGCCGCTCGCCGACCGGCGTGAGGACGACATCGCCATCCTGCTCGTCTCCCGCCAGGGCGCGGCCGTCCGTGAGGCGCCGCGCCGCACGATGATGACCATCGCGCAGGCGGAACCGGAGCGGATCGCCGCCGCCCGCCGGCACGTGCGGCAGCTTCTCCACGACTGGACGGACGAGGACCAGCTCGACTCGGCCGTCCTGATGGTCTCCGAGATGGTCACCAACGTCCTCATCCACACGGACGGCGACGCACTCCTCGTCGCCGAGGTGACCTGCATCGGGGAAGCCCGCCGACTGCGCGTGGAGGTCTCCGACGGCAGCGACGAGTTGCCGCACAAGCGGCATC
>NZ_JBHUYJ010000027.1:0-54061 GCF_042668715.1 Streptomyces sp. NPDC057271 | reverse complement strand
GGCATCCGGGGGAGATGGCGTCGTCGGGTCGCGGCCTGGTCCTGATGGAGATGCTGGCGGACGCGTGGGGCGTGGACCCGCGGGGCGAGGGCAAGTCCATCTGGTTCGAACTGAACGAGCCGCCGTCGAAACGGGGCGACGGCTCCGCGTAGCCCCCTGGGAGCGATGAGGGCGAGGGGGGACGGCCGCGGCGGTACGAAGCGGGGGCGAGGCCCGCAACGCCCCGCCCGCGCCCCCGCCCGCCGCCTCGCACCCCGCGCCCCCGCACCCCGCCCGCGCCCCCGCCGCCCCGCTCGCGCCCGCGCGCCCCTCGCCGTCGCGGAGGAGACTGGTGTCGTACGCCCGCCGTCGCCGGGGGGATCACGGAGCACCCCATGGACACCCACAAGGTCGGAAGCGACACCACCGTCCTCGCCGACAGCCTCGAAGTGCCTGGCATCGGCCACATTCCCGTCAACGCGTACGTCCTCAAGGCCAGAGAACCCGTCGTCGTCGACACCGGACTCTCGGTCTCCGACCGCGACTTCGTCAACGCGCTCGGCTCGGTCGTCGATCCGGCCGACGTCCGCTGGATCTGGCTCACGCACCCCGACCGCGACCACACGGGCGGTATCTTCGACCTCCTCGTCGCCGCGCCCCGGGCCAAGGTCATCACCACCTTCATCGGCGCCGGGATCATGAGCACCGAGCGTCCGCTGCCGATGGACCGCGTCCACTTCCTCAACCCCGGCCAGACCATCGACGTCGGCGACCGCGTGCTCGACGCCTTCCGGCCGCCGCTCTTCGACAACCCGGCGACCGTCGGCTTCTACGACGAGAAGACCCGTATCTGCTTCAGCTCCGACTGCTTCGGCGGCCCGATGCCCACCGCCGAGCTCGCCGAGAGCGGGCACGCCAACGACCTCAAGCCGGAGGAGCTGCGACGCTCGCAGCTGCTGTGGGCGACCGTGGACAGCCCGTGGGTGCACGTCGTGGACCCGGAGAAGTACCGGGCGACCGTGCAGCCCCTTCGGGACATGAACCCGGAGATCGTGCTGTCGTCGCATCTGCCGCCCGCCGTGCGGATGACCGACCTGATGATCGAGATGCTCACGACGGCCCCCGACTCCGACCCGTTCGTCGGCCCGGACCAGGCGGCCCTGGAGCAGATGCTGGCGTCGTTCGAGCCCGGCGGCATGCCGGCGGCGACCTGACGCCCCGCACCGCTCAGGGGCCCCTCAGGCGCTCAGGTGCTCAGGCCCTCAGGCGTCCTTCCCCGTCCCGTAGCGGCCGCGCAGCTCGCCGATCACCCCGAACGCGGCCGCCGTCAACGGGACGGCGAGCAGCATGCCCAGGATTCCGGCGACGGACGCGCCGGCCGTGATGGCGAGCATGACGAGGGCCGGGTGCATCTGCACGGTCCGGCTCTGGATCATGGGCTGGAGGACGTTCCCCTCGATGACCTGCACGGCCAGGACGACACCGAGGACCCAGAGCGCGATGACGAAACCCCGGTCGGCGAGGGCGACGAGGACGGCCACGGCTCCGGAGAGGAAGGCTCCGAGGTACGGGATGTAGGCCGTGACGAAGACCAGCGCGCCGAGCCCGACGGCACCGGGCACCCGCAGGACCAGCAGCCCGATGGTGATGAGGACCGCGTCGACGAGCGCGACGACGGTCGTCCCGCGCATGAAACCCTCGACGGCCTCGAAGGCGCGGCGGCCCATGGCCTCCATCGTGTCGCCGGTCGAGCGGGGGGCGAGGGACCGCAGGGCGCCGGCGACCTTGTCGGAGTCCCGGAGGAAGAAGAAGATCAGCAGCAGGGCGAGGACGGCCATGGCGGCCACCTGGCCGACGACGCTCAGCCCCGAGATCACGCCCGAGGCGGCGGTCCCGCCGAACTTCTCCAGGAGCGCCTTCGCGTTCCTGGCGAGGTCGTCGATCGAGGTCCCTGCCGCGCCCAGATGTCCGGCGATGTCGACGGCGGCCTGCCGCAGCGAGGCGACGATCTGGTCGCCGGTCTCGACGAGCGCGACGACCACGATGTAGGTGGCGCCGCCGACGAAGGCGAGGACCGCGAGGACGGTGAGCCCGGCGGCCAGCGACTTCTGCACCTTCATCTTCACCAGGCGCCGGTAGAGCGGCCCGAGGAGCGCCGTGCCGAGGATGGCGAGCAGGACGGGCGTGACGGCCGTCTGGAACACGACGCAGAGCCAGATCCCCACGGCGGCGACCCCCGCGACGAGCAGCAGGACGACGCACCAGGCGGCGACCCGTCGCGCGGCGTCGGGGAGGAGGGGGCGGGGGCTCGGCGTCTGCACCCGTCCACCGGACCACGGCGCTCGGCATGGCGTCCTGCGCTACGGGCCGGACGAGTGACGCCCCGTCAGGGCCCTTGCCCGTACGAGCCCCGGCCACGGCAGCATGCCCGTACGATCCCGGGCCACGGAAGCGGCAGCGTGCCCGTACCCACACAACGCGTACGGGGCCCAGCGCGTCGCACTCGACCCCGTACCCCATGCCTGTACGCGTACCGGACCGCTGCCCGTACCCGTACCGCCCTCGTCTCCTACTCGCCCATCCCGTGCACGGCCGGGATCGTGCCGAGTCGGCCCGCCTGGAAGTCCTCGAAGGCCTGGCGGAGTTCGGCCTGGGTGTTCATGACGAACGGGCCGTAGTGCGCCATCGGCTCACGGATCGGCCGGCCGCCGAGGACGACGACCTCCAGGTCGGGCGTGTGCCCGTCCTGCTTCTCGTCGGCCCGGACGGTCAGTGCGCCCCCCTTGCCGAAGACCGCGGTCTGGCCCATGCGGACCGGCCTGCGCTCCGTACCGACGGAGCCGCGCCCCGCGAGTACGTAGACGAGACCGTTGAAGTCCTCGCGCCACGGCAGGGTCACCTCGGCGCCCGGCCGGACGGTCGCGTGGATCATCGAGATCGGGGTGTGGGTGATCCCCGGTCCGGCGTGGCCGTCGAGCTCGCCCGCGATGACGCGGATCAGCCCGCCGCCGTCGGGGGAGGTGAGGAGCTGCACCTGGCCGCCTCGGATGTCCTGGTAGCGCGGGGCCATCATCTTGTCGGACGCGGGCAGGTTCACCCACAGCTGGAGCCCGTGGAAGAGCCCGCCGCTGACGACGAGGGACTCCGGCGGGGCCTCGATGTGGAGCAGCCCGGAGCCGGCGGTCATCCACTGGGTGTCGCCGTTGGTGATGGTGCCGCCACCGCCGTTGGAGTCCTGGTGGTCGAAGATCCCGTCGATGATGTACGTGACGGTCTCGAAGCCGCGGTGGGGGTGCCACGGGGTGCCCTTGGGCTCTCCGGGGGCGTACTCCACCTCTCCCATCTGGTCCATCATGATGAACGGGTCGAGGTACTGGTAGTTGATCCCGGCGAACGCGCGGCGCACCGGGAAGCCCTCGCCCTCGAATCCGGACGGAGCCGTGGTCACGGCGAGCACGGGGCGGGAGACGGCGTCGGCCGGGGCGGCGACGCGCGGCAGGGTGAGCGGGTTCTCGACAGTCACAGCGGGCATGGCGGGACCTCCTTGTGCGACCACTTTAGTTGAACAATGAACTTCCTGCCACCCGGAACGCGGAACGCCCGGGAGGAATTCCTCCCGGGCGTTCTCCCACGTGTCCAGCCTGCGTCAGCCGTACATCCGGCGCATCGCGAAGTCGACCATCTGCTCGACGGCCTTCGCGTCGAAGACCATCCGGTGGTCGCCCTCCATGTCGAGGACGAAGCCGTAGCCGGTCGGGAGGAGGTCGATCACCTCGGCGCCGGTGATCACGAAGTACTTCGACTCCTTGCCCGCGTACCGCCGCAGCTCCTTGAGCGACGTGAACATCGGGATGACCGGCTGCTGGGTGTTGTGCAGGGCCAGGAAGCCGGGGTTGTCGCCGCGGGGGCAGTAGACCTTCGAGGTCGCGAAGATCTGCTGGAAGTCCTCGGCCGCGAGCGATCCGGTCGTGAAGGCCCGCACGGCGTCGGCGAGCGAGGGCGGCGAGGGCTCGGGGTACAGGGGCGGCTGCTGACCGTACGGGGCGCCCTGCATGCCCGGAATCCCGCCCGCCATCGGCTGCTGCGGCGGCGCGTACTGCTGCTGGGCACCCGGGTTCTGCTCGTAGCCGTACATGCTCCCGAGCCTAGTGGTTCCCGGTGGGTAGCCGTTCCGCTCACGCGATTGTCGTCACAGATGACCGGATAGGGGTTGCTTCTTATTACCGACGGGTAGCATCATCGGAGAGAGCATTGCGCTACTCGCTGGTACGTGTACGAGGAACCTGCCTCCCCGATCCTTACGGAGCCGTCGCCATGGGGCACTACAAGTCGAATCTCCGCGACATCGAGTTCAACCTCTTCGAGGTGCTCGGTCGTGACAAGGTGTACGGCACCGGTCCGTTCGAGGAGATGGACGTCGAGACCGCCAAGAGCGTCCTGGAGGAGCTGACCCGCCTCTCCGAGAACGAGCTCGCGGAGTCCTTCGCCGACGCCGACCGCAACCCGCCGGTCTTCGACCCCGAGACGAACACCGCCCCGGTCCCGGCCAGCTTCAAGAAGTCCTACAAGGCCTTCATGGACTCCGAGTACTGGCGCCTCGGCCTGCCCGAGGAGATCGGCGGCACCACCTCCCCGCGCTCCCTGATCTGGGCCTACGCGGAGCTGGTCCTCGGCGCGAACCCGGCCGTGTGGATGTACTCCTCCGGCCCGGCGTTCGCCGGCATCCTCTTCAACGAGGGCAACGAGGCGCAGAAGAAGGTCGCGCAGATCGCCGTCGAGCGCCAGTGGGGCTCCACGATGGTCCTGACCGAGCCCGACGCCGGTTCGGACGTCGGCGCCGGCCGCACGAAGGCGGTCCAGCAGGAGGACGGCTCCTGGCACATCGAGGGCGTGAAGCGCTTCATCACCTCCGGTGAGCACGACATGGAGGAGAACATCCTCCACTACGTCCTCGCCCGCCCCGAGGGTGCCGGCCCCGGCACCAAGGGCCTCTCCCTCTTCCTCGTGCCGAAGTACCACTTCGACTGGGAGACCGGCGAGCTGGGCGAGCGCAACGGCGTGTACGCCACGAACGTCGAGCACAAGATGGGCCTCAAGGCCTCCAACACGTGCGAGATGACCTTCGGCGACCAGCACCCCGCCAAGGGCTGGCTGATCGGCGACAAGCACGACGGCATCCGCCAGATGTTCCTCATCATCGAGTTCGCCCGCATGATGGTCGGCACGAAGGCGATCTCCACCCTCTCCACGGGCTACCTCAACGCCCTGGAGTACGCCAAGGAGCGCGTCCAGGGCACCGACCTGGCGAACTTCATGGACAAGGCCGCGCCCAAGGTCACCATCACGCACCACCCCGACGTCCGCCGCTCGCTGATGACGCAGAAGGCGTACGCGGAGGGCATGCGCTCCCTCGTCCTCTACACGGCCACCGTGCAGGACGAGATCCAGCTCAAGGAGGCCGCGGGCGAGGACGCGAAGGCCCTCATCGGCCTGAACGACCTGCTGCTGCCGATCGTGAAGGGCTACGGCTCCGAGAAGGGCTACGAGCAGCTCGCGCAGTCGCTCCAGACCTTCGGCGGCTCCGGCTTCCTGCAGGAGTACCCGATCGAGCAGTACATCCGGGACGCCAAGATCGACACCCTCTACGAGGGCACCACGGCCATCCAGGGCCAGGACTTCTTCTTCCGCAAGATCGTCCGCGACCAGGGCGCGTCCCTGAACGCGCTGGCCGAGGAGATCAAGAAGTTCCTCGCGGTCGGCACCGGCGGCGAGGAGCTGGCCGGCGCCCGCGACGCGCTCGCCAAGGCGGCCGTGGACCTGGAGGGCATCGTCGGCACGATGCTCACCGACCTCACCGCGACCGGCGAGGACGTCAAGAACATCTACAAGGTCGGCCTCAACACCACCCGCCTGCTGATGGCCTCCGGCGACGTGGTCGTCGGCTACCTGCTCCTGAAGGGTGCGGCCGTCGCCGCCGAGAAGCTGGCCGCCGGCGCCTCCGCCAAGGACCAGTCCTTCTACGCCGGCAAGATCGCGGCCGCGAAGTTCTTCGCCGCCAACGTCCTGCCGGGCGTCGGCGCCGAGCGCGCGCTGGCCGAGGCCGTCGACGGCTCGCTGATGGACCTGGACGAGGCCGCGTTCTAGCAACGCGTCTTGTTCATCGAGGAACGGCTCGCTCCCGGGGAGGGGAGCGGGCCGTTCCGTCTTCCGGGGTCCCGGCGCCGCATTCCGGGGCGTGCGTAAGGTGAACCCATGACGAGCACCGCCCGCTTCGACCGCGGCCACACCGACGACCTCATGACCTTCCTGGCGGCCTCCCCGTCGCCGTACCACGCCGTGGCGAACGCCGCCGAGCGGCTTGAGAAGGCCGGCTTCCGGCAGGTCGAGGAGACCGCCGCCTGGGACGGGACGACCGGCGGGAAGTACGTGATCCGCGGCGGCGCGCTCATCGCCTGGTTCGTCCCGGAGGGCGCCACCGCCCACACCCCGTACCGGATCGTCGGCGCGCACACCGACTCACCCAACCTGCGCGTCAAGCCGCAGCCCGACATGGGCGCGCGGGGCTGGCGCCAGGTCGCCGTCGAGATCTACGGCGGGACGCTGCTCAACACCTGGCTCGACCGCGACCTCGGTCTCGCGGGCCGTCTGACCCTGCGGGACGGCAGTCACCACCTGGTGAACGTGGACCGCGCGGTACTGCGCGTCCCGCAGCTCGCGATCCACCTCGACCGGCAGGCCAACGAGGGCCTCAAGCTCGAACGGCAGCGCCACATGCAGCCGATCTGGGGCCTCGGCGAGGTGCACGAGGGCGACCTGATCCGCTTCGTCGCGGAGGAGGCGGGCGTCGACGCGGAGGACGTCGGCGGCTGGGACCTGATGGTCCACGCGATCGAGGCCCCCGCCTACCTCGGCCGCGACCGCGAACTCCTCGCCGGACCGCGCATGGACAACCTGATCTCCGTCCACGCCGGGGTCGCCGCGCTGGCCGCCGTCGCGGGCCGCGCCGACCTCCCGTACATCCCCGTCCTCGCCGCCTTCGACCACGAGGAGAACGGCTCCGAGGCCGACACCGGCGCCCAGGGCCCCCTCCTCGGCAACGTCCTGGAGCGCTCCGTCTACGCGCGCGGCGGCGCCTACGAGGACCGCGCCCGCGCCTTCGCGGGATCGATCTGCCTCTCCTCGGACGTCGGCCACGCGGTCCACCCCAACTACGCGGAGCGCCACGACCCGACGCACCACCCGCGCCCCAACGGCGGCCCGATCCTGAAGGTGAACGTCAACCAGCGCTACGCCACCGACGGCAGCGGGCGGGCGGTGTTCGCCGCGGCCTGCGAGCGGGCGGGCGTGCCGTGGCAGACCTTCGTCTCCAACAACGACATGCCCTGCGGCACGACGATCGGCCCGATCACGGCGGCCCGCCACGGCATCAGCACCGTCGACATCGGCGTGGCCTGCCTGTCGATGCACAGCGCCCGCGAGCTCTGCGGCGCGGAGGACCCGTACCTCCTGGCGAACGCGCTCGTCGCGTTCCTGGAGGGGTAGCGCGCCGATACCCGGGTACCCGATCCCGACTACCCCACTAGGAGGCGGGACTCATGGGCCTGGGAGGCTGCATCATCCTCATCGCCGTGGGCGCGATCCTCACGTTCGCCACGGACTGGGAGCTCGACGGCATCAACCTCGACCTGGTGGGACTGATCATGATGGCGGTCGGTCTCATCGGCGTCGCGACCTTCACCAGCATCGCGCGGCGCCGGCGGGTCGTCGTTCCCACGGCCGCCCCCACGGTCGTGGAGGAGGAACGGCGCGACCGCGGCTACTGAACGGCACCCGGGCGAGGAGACGTCCGGGAGAGGTCACCCCTGGCACCGTCGGCCTCACGGACCGTCATGAAGGCCCGCCCCGGGGGACGTTCGCCGCCCGCCTCACCACGACCGTGCACGTCGGCACGGCCGTGGCGGGGCAGGGCGCGCCCTGGGCGGTGTACGGGCGCTACGCGTCCATGCCCGCGAGGATGAGCGGGAGGCGGGCGGCGCCGTCGGGCGTCACCTTCACCGGGACGCCCCAGTCCTGCTGGTGCACATGGCAGGCCGGGTACTCTCCCCCAGAGCCTTCGGCCTGGGAGCCCCCAGCGGGGTCGTCGCAGGACGCGGCCATCGCCGAGACGTGCAGGACGCCCTCGGTGATCCCCGGGTCGAGGTCGAGCTCCCGGACGAGGTCCGTACCGGTGCCCGCGCCGCCGATCAGCAGCTCCGGAGGGGTCGAGGAGACCAGGAGCCGGGTGGAGGGGCCGTAGCGCTCGTCGAGCTTCTGGCCCGTCGGCGCCTGGAAGACCACGTCGAGCCGGAGGCGGCCCGGCGCGACCTCGGTGGCCTCACGCTGGGTGCGGTGGGCGACCGCCTCGACCTGGACCGCCTCCTCGGGCAGCCGCAGACGGGTCAGCCGGTGCCGGGCCGACTCGACGACGACGATCTCGTCGCCGACGAGCACGGCGTCGCTCGGCTCGCGCAGATCGGTTGCCAGCGTCGTCACCTCGCCGGAGGCCGGGTCGAAGCGGCGCAGGGCGTGGTTGTACGTGTCGGAGACCGCGACCGAGCCGTCGGGCAGGGCGGTCACGCCGAGCGGGTGCTGGAGCAGCGCCTGGCCGGCGTCGCCGTCGCGGTGGCCGAAGTCGAAGAGCCCGGTGCCGACGGCCGTGTGGACGACGCCCTCGGTGTCGATCCAGCGCAGGGCGCTCGTCTCGGAGTCGGCGATCCACAGCCGGTCCTCGGTGGCGGCGAGCCCGGAGGGCTGCGCGAACCAGGCCTCGGCGGCCGGACCGTCGACGAGCCCCTCGTTCGTCGTACCGGCCGCGACCGCGACGGTCCGCGTCTCCGGGTCGTACGTCCACAGCTGGTGGACGCCGGCCATCGCGATCCACACCTTGCCCCGCCACCAGGCGACGTCCCACGGCGAGGAGAGGTCCACGTCGAGGGCCGGGCCGGAGGTCGGCGATCCCTGCCACCACTGCGTGCCGGTTCCGGCGATCCGCTCGATCACGCCGGTGGCGGGGTCGTACGTGCGCAGCGCGTGGTTCACGGTGTCGGCGACGACGACCTTGCCGTCGGGGAGCACGGTGAGCCCCTGCGGCTCGCGGAAGTCGCCGTCCCCGATGCGCCGCACCACGGTCTCGCCGTCCGGCCCGAGCTCGACGAGCTGGTGGCGGGTGGTGTCGGAGACGAGGAAGTCGCCGGTGGGGAGGAGGACGGCCTTGCCGGGGAAGCGCAGGTCGGTCGCGACAGGCTCCGGCGGCACGTACGGCCCGTCCCCGCGCCGCAGCGTGCCCTTGGCCTCGTGCTCGGCCTCCAGCTCCTCGACGAGCGTCCGGATCGCGTTCGCGTGCCCCTCGCCCGCGTGCTGGGCGACGACGTACCCCTCGGGGTCGATGACGACGAGCGTCGGCCAGGCGCGTACGGCGTACTGCTTCCAGGTCGCGAGCTCGGGGTCGTCGAGGACGGGGTGGTGCACCTCGTACCGCTCGACGGCGTCGACGACGGCCTGGTGCTCGGCCTCGTGGACGAACTTGGGGGAGTGCACGCCGACGATCACGAGGGTGTCGCGGTGCTTCTCCTCCAGTTCACGGAGCTCGTCGAGGACGTGCAGGCAGTTGATGCAGCAGAAGGTCCAAAAATCCAAGATCAATGTGCGACCTCGGAAGTCGGCGAGCTTCAGGTCCCTGCCGCCCGTGTTGATCCACCCTCCCTTGCCGATCAGCTCGGGGGCACGGACACGGGCACGTCGGGGCGCGGGCGCGGGGGTGGACGCGGGCACGGGCGCGGGCGCGGGGGTGGGCGCCGGGGCAGCATCGTTCATCCTTCAAGCTTGCCATTGGCCGATGAGCACCGGATCACCGCACGGACACGGGCCCGGCGGGTCCCTGGCGCGTGGGGCCCCGACCGGCCACGCCCCCAACCGGCCGCACTCCACCACGCACCCGCAATCCGGCGGCCACGCCCCGTTCACGCCCGCTACCGACCATCCTGCTCATGAACACATCCACGCGCTTCAGACGCGTGTACGCCGCGTCCCTCGCGCTCACCGCCTCGCTGGCCCTCCTCGGCTCGGCCCCGGCGTCGGCCAAGGCGTCCTCCGCCCACCGCCCGGTGAATCTGGTCCACCTGGGCACGCACGCCGGCGACAAGGCCGAGATCGTCGCGTACGACTGGATCACCCGTCGCGCCTACGTCACCACGGCCAAAAGCCTGTCGCTCGACGTCCTCGACGTCCGCGACCCGGCGAAGCCCGTGAAGATCGCGTCCGTCGATCTGTCGGCCTACGGCACCGGCGCGGTCACCAGCGTGGACACCCGGCACGGGCTGATCGCCGCCGCCGTGGAGTCGGCGGACGCCGCCGAGCGCGGCACGGTCGTCCTGATGCGCCCCGACGGCACCGTGGTCAAGGCCATCACCGTGGGGCACAGCCCCGACATGGTGACCTTCACCGCCGACGGCCGCAGCCTCCTGGTGGCGAACGAGGGTGAGCCCGTCGGCTACCAGCCCGGCCAGGCCGACCCCGAGGGCAGTGTCAGCATCGTCGCCCTGGACCGGGGCGTCGCCCGCGCCACCGTGCGCACCGCCGACTTCCGTGCCTTCAACCACCGTCGCCTCGACGACTCGGTGCGGATCAGCGGTCCGGGCGCCACGGTCGCCCAGGACCTGGAGCCCGAGTACATCTCGGTGTCCAAGGACGGCCGTACCGCCTTCGTCACGCTCCAGGAGAACAACGCGGTCGCCACCGTCGACCTGCGCTCCGCCCGCGTCACCGGTATCGACGGCTTCGGCCACAAGGACCACTCCAAGCCCGGCAACGGTCTGGACACCTCCGACCGGGACGGCGCCATCCGGATCGAGCCCCGCCCGGTCCAGGGCGTCTACATGCCCGACGCGCTGGCGGCCTTCGAGCACCGCGGCCGCGCGTACTACGTCGTCGCCAACGAGGGCGACGAGCGCGAGTACGGCAAGGGTGACGCCAAGTACGCCGACGGTATCCGCCTCGCCGACCTCGACCCCGCGCTGCTGCCCGCCGGCTTCGACCGCTCCCTGCTCGCCGAGAGCGAGATGGGCCGGCTGACGGTCCTCCGGCCGGCCGGCGCAGGCGACCCGGTGCGGTCCTACGGCGGACGGTCCTTCTCCATCCGCGACGCCGAGGGACGTCTGGTCTACGACAGCGGCGATCTGCTGGAGCGGCTGACCGCCGAGATCGACCCGGCGAACTTCAACGCCGAGGGCGAGGGCGACTTCGACAAGCGCAGCGACAACAAGGGCCCGGAGCCCGAGGGTCTGACCATCGGCGAGGTCGACGGCAGACTGATGGCCTTCGTCGCGATCGAGCGGACCAACGGTGTGATGGTCTTCGACATCAGCGACCCCCGGAAGCCGGTGTTCCAGAACTGGGTCCGCACCGCGGGCGACGAGTCGCCCGAGGGCCTGGAGTTCGTTCCGGCCTGGCAGAGCCCCACGCACCGCCCCATGCTGGCGGTCGCGAACGAGGGTACGGGGACGACCTCGTTCTACACGGTCACGCGCTGACGCGCTGAGTCTTCCGCCCCGCCGCGCGTCGGTGGGGCGGAGGATTCACGCGCAGCCGCCGAACACCGAGTGAACCGCCGCCCGCCGGGGAACGCATCCCGGTATGAAATATCTCGTACGGGACAAAATCTTCGCGATCGGTGACGACTACTGGATCGAGGACGAGCGGGGCCGCCACGCCTTCCTCGTCGACGGCAAGGCCCTGCGGCTGCGCGACACGCTGGAGCTGAAGGATCCCACCGGGCATGTCCTGGTCACGCTGCGGCAGAAGATGTTCAGCCTGCGGGACGCGATGACGATCGAGCGGGACGACCGGCCGCTCGCCACCATCCGCAGGAAGCGGCTCTCCCTGCTCCGCAACCACTACCGGGTCACGCTCGTCGAAGGCACCGAACTGGACGTCAGCGGGCGGATCCTGGACCGGGAGTTCACGGTCGAGTACGACGGCGAACTCCTCGCCCACATCTCCCGGCAGTGGTTCCGCGTCCGGGACACCTACGCCGTGAACGTCGTCCGCGAGGACACCGACGCGGCGCTGCTCATCGCGGTCGCCGTGTGCGTGATCCGGATGGCGGAACGGGAGGACTAGGGGGCGTCCGGCGCGGGAGGGCGGCTCCGGGTGCGCGGTGCACGGCCCCGCACGACCGACCCGCTACAGCACCCGCGCTACGGCCCCGGGTCCTACGGCACCCGGCTCTACAGCACCCGCGCTACGGCCGCGGGTCCTACAGGCCCCGGCCCTACAGCACCCGCGCTACGGCCCCGGGCTACAGCACCCGGTCCTTCAGCGCCGGGAACTGGTCCCTCGTCGTGGTCACCCGATCCGCGTCCAGCTCCACCCGCAGGATCTCCTCGTCCGGGCCCGCCTCCGCGAGGACCTCGCCCCACGGGTCCACCACGATCGAGTGTCCGGCCTGCTCCACGCCCGCGTGGGTGCCGGCCGTGCCGCAGGCCAGCACGTACGCCTGGTTCTCCACCGCCCGCGCCTGCGCGAGCAGCGTCCAGTGGGCGCGGCGGCGGGCCGGCCAGCCGGCCGGGACGACGAACGCCTGGGCGCCCGCGTCCACCAGGCCCCGGAAGAGTTCAGGGAAGCGCAGGTCGTAGCAGGTGCCGAGGCCCACCGTCAGCTCCGGCAGGGCGACCGTCACCAGTTCGTCCCCCGCCGCCATCATCACGGCCTCGCCCTTGTCGAAGCCGAAGCGGTGGATCTTCCGGTAGCGGGCTGCGAGGTCTCCCGACGGGGAGAGGACGAGCGAGGTGTTGTAGAGCGACCCCCCGGCCGCCTCGACGATCGATCCGGCGTGCAGCCAGACGCCCGCGTCCCGGGCGGCCGCAGCCATCGCCTCGTACGTGGGGCCGCGCAGCGGTTCGGACTCCGATGCGAAGGAGTCGTACGCGAACGCGCCCATCGGCCACAGCTCCGGCAGGACGACGAGATCCGCGGCGCCGCGCTCCGCGCGCACCAGCTCCGCCACCCGCGCGCGGCGCGAAACGACCGGTTCGTCCTGGTGTACTGCGATCTGGATCAGCGAGGCGCGCACACTACCACCGTCCTGGCATTCGAGCCGTCAACACGGGCCTACGATCGTCACACGAAAGCACTGCCGGGGTGCCTTCGGGCAGCGTAACTTAGCGTCCGAGCCTCCCACGCAGTCTTGTCTCCAGCCCGCCTGTCCGCTCGATCGTCAGCCCGTGCACCGCAGAACCGCCGAGGGGTCCCGTGACCGTCCATCCCAGCCTTCAGACCTACGCCGACGCCTGGACCCACTCCATCGAAGCCATATCCGAGCTGGTGCAGCCGCTCGTGGAAGGCGAGTGGAACCGCGCGACACCGTGCCCGGGCTGGTCGGTGCGCGACATCGTGTCCCATGTGATCGGCCTGGAGTGCGAGATGCTCGGCGATCCGCGCCCCATCCACTCCCTGCCCCGTGATCTCTACCACGTACGCAGTGAGTTCGCGCGCTACATGGAGATGCAGGTCGATGTGCGGCGGCACCACACCGGCCCCGAGATGACCTCGGAGCTGGAGTACATCCTGATCCGCCGCGCCCGCCAGCTGCGCAACGAGAACCGGCAGCCGGACCATCTGATCCGCGCCCCTCTCGGCGCCGAGCAGACCCTCGAAGTGGCGTACCGGATGCGGGCCTTCGACGTCTGGGTGCACGAGCAGGACCTGCGGATCGCCCTCGGGAAGCCGGGCAACCTGGACTCCCCCGGCGCGCTGGTGACCCGGGACAACCTGCTCGCCGCGCTGCCGAAGGTGGTCGCGAAGGACGCGGGCGCGCCGCCGAACTCGGCGGTCGTGGTGGATGTGCACGGCCCGGTGGAGTTCCTGCGGACGGTACGGGTCGACGCGCAGGGCCGCGGCTCGGTCGACGGGGCCCCGTCGCTGGGTCCGGCGGTGACGCTGGCGCTGGACTGGGAGACGTACGTACGGCTGGCCTGCGGCCGGGTCCGTCCTGCGGCGGTCGCCGACCGGATCAAGATCGAGGGCGACACGGACCTGGCGCAGGCCATCCTGGACAACTTCGCCGTCACTCCCTGACGGTACCGGCGGTCATGCCGGTACGTGGACCGTCTCGACGCGGCTGGCGACGAGGCGTTCACGCTCCCGGCGGGCCGTACGGGACTTCAGGCGCAGGATCTGCACGACGCCCAGCGCCTCCAGGACGAAGACGGACGAGAAGGCGATCCGGTAGTCGTCGCCGGTCGCGTCGAGAAGGATGCCGACCGCGAGCAGTGTCGTCATCGAGGCCGTGAAACCACCCATGTTGACGATTCCCGAGGCCGTCCCCTGACGCTCCGGCGGGTTGGCGGGGCGGGCGAAGTCGAAGCCGATCATCGAGGCGGGGCCACAGGCCCCGAGGACCGCGCAGAGGGTGATCAGCAGCCACATCGGGGCGTGGTCGCCGGGGTACGCGAGGGTGGCGGCCCACAGCAGCGCCGTCGCCCCGACGGTGCCGAGGGCGAGCGGGGCCCTGGCCGCGTGGTGCCGGGCGATGATCTGCCCGTACGCGAGCCCCACCACCATGTTGGAGAGCACGACCAGGGTCAGCAGTTCGCCCGCGACACCCCGGGAGAGCCCCTGGGCCTCGACGAGGAACGGCAGCCCCCACAGCAGCAGGAAGACCATCGCGGGGAACTGGGTCGTGAAGTGCACCCACATGCCGAGCCGGGTGCCCGGCTCCCGCCAGGACTCGGCGATCTGACGGCGGACGAACACGGCGCCCGCGTGCGGGGCGGGCGGCGGCTCGTGTCCCTCGGGGTGGTCCTTGAGGAAGAGCAGCAGCAGGACGAGCACGACGACGCCGGCGAGGGAGCTGCCGACGAAGGTGGTCGTCCAGCCCATGCCGTGCAGGGCGCGGGCGATGACAATGGTGGAGACGAGGTTGCCCGCCACGCCGAAGAGCGCGGCGACCTGGCCGATGAGGGGGCCGCGCCTGGCGGGGAACCACCGGGTGCCCAGGCGCAGCACGCTGATGAAGGTCATCGCGTCGCCGCAGCCGAGCAGGGCGCGGGCGGCGAGGGCCATGCCGTACGAGGGGGCGAGCGCGAAGCCGAGCTGGCCGATCGTGAAGAGCACGACGCCGATGGTCAGCACCTTCTTGGTGCCGAGCCGGTCGACCATGAGGCCCACGGGTATCTGCATCCCGGCGTAGACCAGCAGCTGGAGTATGGAGAAGGTGGACAGGGCAGAGGCGTTGACGTCGAAGCGGTCGGCGGCGTCGAGTCCGGCGACGCCGAGCGACGTACGGAAGATGACGGCGACGAAGTAGACGGCGACGCCGATGCCCCAGACGAGGGCGGCGCGCCGGCCTCCCGGCGGGTCACCGGGGAGGGCGACGCCTGATCCGAATCCGTCGCGGCTCACCTGTCCTCACCCCGGACCAGGACCTTGACCCAGCTCAGGTGCTGACGGACGCAGCTCGCCGCGCCCTCGACGTCACCGGCCCTGATCCGTTCCAGGATCTCGGCGTGCTCGGTGATGTTCTTGGCGATCCGGTCGGGCTGGGACTGCATGACGGCGACGCCCATCCGCAGCTGACGGTCGCGCAGCTGGTCGTAGAGGCGGGCGAGGATCTGGTTCCCGGCGTACTTGACGATCTCGGCGTGGAAGCAGCGGTCGGTGACGGCGACCTTCGCGAGGTCTCCGGTCTCGGCGTGCCGCTGCTGCTCCTCCAGGAGCTCTTCGAGCCGTTCGACGAGCGCGGGAGAGGCGGGAACGGCACGACGGACGGCGAACTCCTCGACGAGCAGCCGGGTCTCGACGACATCGGCGATCTCCTGCGCGGAGACGGCGAGGACGAGGGCGCCCTTTTTCGGGTAGAGCTTGAGCAGCCCTTCCATCTCCAGCTTCAGCAGGGCCTCGCGTACGGGGGTCCGGGACACCCCGACGGCCAGGGCGAGTTCGCCCTCGGTGAGCAGCGTCCCGCCCTCGTAACGGCGGTCGAGGACAGCCTGCTTGACATGCATGTAGACCCGGTCGGCTGCTGGGGGCGCGGATGCCATGCGCACAGCTTAGATACAACAGGGGTGCATCAGTCAGCCCTGTCCGCGATGCGGACGGCTCCGGAGCAAGGCCGGAACAGGGCAGGACAAGGCCGGAACAGGGCCGGAACGGAGCCGGAAACACACCCGGCCGGGGGCGTTTGCCCCCGGCCGGGTGTGTTTCACGTGAAACAGTGCAACTCGGGCACTGGGTCAGCGCCGGGCCCGGGACCGGGCCCGCTGGTTCACGACCAGGTCATCAGGCGCTTGGGCTGTTCCAGGATCGCCGCCACGTCCGCGAGGAACTTCGAGCCCAGCTCGCCGTCGACCAGACGGTGGTCGAACGACAGGGCCAGGGTGGTGACCTGACGCGGCTTCACCTTGCCCTTGTGGACCCACGGCTGGAGCTTGATCGCGCCGACCGCCAGGATCGCGGACTCGCCCGGGTTGATGATGGGCGTACCGGTGTCGACGCCGAAGACGCCCACGTTGGTGATGGTGAACGTGCCGCCCTGCATCGCCGCCGGGGTCGTCTTGCCCTCGCGGGCGGTGGCGACCAGCTCGCTCAGGGAGGTCGACAGCTGCGGCAGGGTCTGGGCGTGCGCGTCCTTGATGTTCGGCACGATCAGACCGCGCGGGGTGGCCGCGGCGATGCCCAGGTTGACGTAGTGCTTGAGCACGATCTCCTGGTTCGCCTCGTCCCAGGCCGCGTTGATCTCCGGGTTGCGCTTGGCGGCGACCAGGACGGCCTTGGCGATGAGGAGCAGCGGGTTGACGCGCAGGCCCGCCATGTCCTTGTCGGCCTTGAGCTCCTCGACCAGCTTCATCGTGCGCGTGATGTCGAAGGTGACGAACTCGGTGACGTGCGGCGCGGTGAAGACCGAGCCGACCATCGCGGCCGCCGTGGCCTTCCGTACGCCCTTGATCGGGACACGCGTCTCGCGGGCGTCCGTGGACACCGCGGGCGAGGGCGCCGCGGCGGCCGCCGGAGCCTGGGCGGGAGCCACGGCCACGGGCGCGGGGGCCTCGACGGCCGGCGCAGGGGCAGCGGCCGCGTGGACGTCCTCGCGGGTGATGATCCCGTCCGGACCGGTCGGGACGACCGTCGTCAGGTCGACGCCGAGGTCCTTGGCCAGCTTCCGTACGGGAGGCTTGGCCAGCGGGCGGGTGGCGGTCGCGGTGGAGCCACCGTGGCCGTTGAGCTCGCCCTGGATCGCCGCGGCGGCCTGCGCGGGGGCGGCCTGCGCCGAGGCGGCCTGCGCGGGGACGCCCGCGCCCTTGCGCGCCCGGCGCTTGGTCGAGCTCGCGGCCACGCCGTAACCGACCAGGACCGGTTGACGGCCCTGCGGTTCGCCCTCCTCGGCCGGCGTCTCGGCGGCGGGGGCCGGAGCCTCCACGGGCGCCTGGGCGACCGGGGCCTCGGCCGCCGGCGCCTCCCCGCCCACGTTCACCGAGATGATCACCTGGCCGACGTCGACCGTCGTGCCCTCGGGGAAGAGCAGGTCGTGGACCGTGCCGTCGAAGGGGATCGGCAGCTCGACGGCCGCCTTCGCCGTCTCGACCTCGCACACGACCTGACCGTCGGTGACCGTGTCACCGGGCTGGACGTACCACTTGAGGATTTCGGCCTCGGTGAGGCCCTCGCCCACGTCGGGCATCTTGAATTCGCGGATCGTCACGGTGCTCTCCTCAGTACGCCAGCGAGCGGTCGACGGCGTCGAGCACGCGGTCCAGGCCCGGCAGGTACTCCTCCTCCAGGCGCGCCGGCGGATACGGCGCGTGGTAGCCGCCGACCCGCAGGACGGGCGCCTCCAGGTGGTAGAAGCAACGCTCGGTGATTCGGGCGGCGATCTCCGCTCCGGAGCCGAAGAAGACCGGGGCCTCGTGGACCACGACCAGGCGGCGGGTCTTCTCGACCGAGGCCTGGATGGTGTCGAAGTCGAGCGGGGAGATCGAGCGCAGGTCCACGACCTCGACCGACTTGCCCTCCTCGGCGGCGGCCGCGGCGGCCTCCAGGCAGGTCTTCACCATCGGGCCGTACGCGACGAGCGTGAGGTCCGTGCCCTCGCGGGCGACCCGGGCCTTGTGCAGTTCGCCGGGGATGGCCTCGGTGTCGACCTCGCCCTTGTCCCAGTAGCGGCGCTTGGGCTCGAAGAAGATCACCGGGTCGTCGCTCTGGATCGCCTGCTGGAGCATCCAGTAGGCGTCCGAGGAGTTCGCCGGGGTGACGACCTTGAGGCCCGCGACGTGCGCGAAGAGCGACTCGGGGGACTCGGAGTGGTGCTCGACGGCACCGATGCCACCGCCGTACGGAATGCGGATGACGACCGGCATCTTGACCGTGCCGAGCGAACGGGCCCGCATCTTCGCCAGCTGGGTGACGATCTGGTCGTACGCAGGGAAGACGAAGCCGTCGAACTGGATCTCCACGACCGGCCGGTAGCCGCGCAGCGCGAGGCCGATCGCGGTGCCCACGATGCCGGACTCGGCGAGCGGGGTGTCGACGACGCGGTCCTCGCCGAAGTCCTTCTGCAGACCGTCGGTGATCCGGAAGACACCACCGAGCTTGCCGACGTCCAGGCCCATGATGACGACCTTGGGGTCGGTCTCCAGGGCCTTGCGCAGCGACTCGTTGAGCGCCTTCGCAAGGGGAAGCTTCTGAACAGCCATGATTACTCGGCCTCTCCGCCCGTGAAGGACGCCTGATAGGCGGCGAACTGCGCGCGCTCCTCGTCGACGAGCGCGTGCCCGTCCGCGTACACGTTGTCGAACATCGCCATGTGCTCCGGGACGGGCATGGCGCGGACGACCTCACGCACGTGCTTGCCGAGCGCCTCGCTCTCCGCCTCGAGCTCCTCGAAGAAGGCCGCGTCGGCGTGGCCCGCGTTCTCCATGTACGTCTTCAGGCGCAGGATCGGGTCCTTGGCCTCCCACGCCTCACGCTCGGCGTCGCGGCGGTAGCGAGTCGGGTCGTCGGAGGTGGTGTGGGCGGCCATGCGGTAGGTGAACGCCTCGATGAGCGTCGGGCCCTCGCCGCGACGGGCACGCTCCAGGGCGGAGCGGGTCACGGCGAGGCACGCGAGGACGTCGTTGCCGTCCACGCGGACACCGGGGAAGCCGAAACCGCGGGCGCGCTGGTAGAGCGGGACGCGGGTCTGCTTCTCGATGGGCTCGGAGATCGCCCACTGGTTGTTCTGGCAGAAGAACACGACCGGGGCGTTGTAGACCGCGGAGAAGACGAACGCCTCGTTGACGTCGCCCTGGCTGGAGGCGCCGTCGCCGAAGTACGCGAGCACGGCGGAGTCCGCACCGTCCTTGGCGATGCCCATGGCATAGCCGGTGGCGTGCAGGGTCTGCGAGCCGAGGACGATCGTGTACAGGTGGAAGTTGTTGCTGTTGGGGTCCCAGCCGCCGTTGTTCACACCGCGGAACATGCCGAGGAGGTTGGTCGGGTCGACCCCGCGGCACCAGGCGACACCGTGCTCCCGGTAGGTCGGGAAGACGTAGTCGTCGTCGCGCAGCGCGCGACCGGAGCCGATCTGGGCGGCCTCCTGGCCGAGCAGCGACGCCCACAGACCCAGCTCGCCCTGGCGCTGCAGGGCGGTGGCCTCGGCGTCGAAGCGGCGGGTGAGGACCATGTCCCGGTAGAGGCCGCGCAGCTCGTCGGCGCTCAGGTCGATGTCGTACTCGGGGTGCTGGACGCGCTCCCCTTCGGGCGTCAGCAGCTGAACGAGCTCGGGCTCGGAAGTCTGGGACTTCTTGGCGCTCGCGCTGGCAGTGCGCTTGGTGCCGCTGCTGCGTCGCGTCGTCTTGCGCGCGGCAGTGCTCTCCACGGTCACGTGCGTGCTCCTCCGTCGGTCCGGCCCCCGGGGTTGCCGGGAAAGGCCAGTGCGGCTCGCCTGGACCCGTACTCGCGCACGGGGTGGGTGCGACTCGGCGGGGTCAGGCGTGACAGGTGCCCCGGCGAGCGCCCTGTCATAGGCACGTTACCCACTGCCGCGCATTCCTGCGAAACCCCATTTGACCTGCGATTTTGCTTGGATTTCCAAGTAAATCGAGAAAAGCGGGAACAGTAGCTGGTCAGCGCGCTGGCAACGGCCTGGCAGGCCGCCGGAACACGGGGCACGTTATCCCGCGCACCCCGGGCACGGGAAGAGCCAATATGTGAGACTGACCGGGTGCGCGAAGATGGAAAAATCCGGGTATTTCTGCTCGACGACCACGAGGTCGTCCGACGCGGCGTCCACGAGCTGCTCTCAGTGGAGGACGACATCGAGGTGGTCGGGGAGGCGGGCACGGCGGCGGACGCCCTGGTCAGGATCCCCGCGACGCGCCCCGACGTGGCGGTGCTCGACGTGCGGCTGCCCGACGGCAGCGGTGTCGAGGTCTGTCGCGAGGTGCGTTCGCAGAACGAGGACATCAGGTGCCTGATGCTCACCTCGTACGCCGACGACGAGGCGCTCTTCGACGCGATCATGGCCGGGGCCTCGGGTTATGTCCTGAAGGCCATCCGGGGAAACGAGCTCCTTTCCGCCGTTCGGGACGTTGCGGCCGGAAAGTCGCTGCTCGATCCGGTCGCGACCGCGCGCGTTCTGGAACGACTACGCGACGGAAACAACCCGAAGGGTGACGACAGGCTCGCCAATCTGACGGAACAGGAACGCAGGATCCTCGATCTGATCGGCGAGGGGCTGACCAACCGGGCCATCGGTGAGCGGCTCCATCTCGCGGAGAAGACGATCAAGAACTACGTCTCCAGCCTGCTCTCGAAGCTGGGCATGGAGCGCCGTTCCCAGGCCGCGGCGTACGTGGCCCGGCTGCAGGCCGAACGGCACTGAGGCCGGGGTCGACCGACCCGGGCCGCCCGGAGGGCCCCGACCTGGGCCGGCCGTTCGGCCCGGCCCGGTACGGGCCCCGATTCGGGACCTACGTCCCCGCGAACCGGGGCAGGCGTCCCTTCCGACACGGTGCCGGTGGCGGGAGAGTGGAGGCCATGTCCACCGAGGAGATCCGCGCCATCGAACTGCTGGGCAACGTCTCGTACGGACGGGTCGCGACCAGCATGCGCGCCATGCCGTTCGTCGCCCCCGCACGGCACATCGTGGACGAGGGCCGTGTCCTGCTCCGGATGCACCGCGGCCTCGGCTACCACCGCGCCTGCGCGGGCAGCGTCGTCGCCTACGGCGCGGACAACTTCGGCTCCGGCGCCGACAGCCTCTGGTCCGTGCAGTTCACCGGTACCGCGGAGGTCGTCGAACCCACCGAGGAACAGCTGGCCACCTTCGGCCCCACCCCGCAGGTCGTGGACGGGGAGCCGTTCGACCCGATCTACCTGCGGATCGAGCCCCGGTTCGTGACCGTGCACCAGCTCGACTACACCACCGCGCGACATCTCCACCACGTAGCGTGATCTAACATCTGGCGAGTGCCGCGCTCATCTGAAACGCTTGCTCCGCCCGTCGGCGCCCTGCTGCGCCGCTACCGCGAGGCCGGCGAACCGCTCTCCTGCGAACCCGTCACCCAGGGGCTCCTCAATCGCGGCTACCGCCTCCGCACCACCCGCGGCGCCTACTTCCTCAAACAGCACCTCGACGCCCCGACCGCCGACCGGGACACCATCAGCCGCCAGCACCGCGCCACACAGCGCCTGCACGCCCTCGGTCTGCCCGTCGCCCCGCCGCTCGCCGACTCCGACGGCCGCACGGTCGCCGTCATCGGCGGCCGCTGCTACGCGCTGCACCCCTGGGTCGACGGTCGCCACCGCGACGGCGCCCAGCTCTCCACCGGCGGTTCCAGGCGCCTGGGCGCGCTCCTCGGGCACGTCCACACCTGTCTGGAGCAGGTCATGGAATCCCCGCCCCCCGGCGAGGGCCACGAGAGCGCCCGCCCCGAGGAGACCCTCCGGGTCATCGACGAACTGCTCCGCCTGGCCCGCACCCACCGGCCGCGCACGGGCTTCGACGCGCTCGCCGAGCACCGGCTGCTCGAACGCCGCGGGCTGCTCGCCGAGCACGCCCACCGCCGGCCGCCGCCCGCCACCGCGGCCGGCTGGGTGCACGGCGACTTCCACCCGCTGAACCTGCTCTACCGGGGCGCCGAGCCCGCCGCGATCGTCGACTGGGACCGCCTCGGGGTCCAGCCCCGGGCGGAGGAGGCCGTCCGGGCCGCCGCCATCTTCTTCGTACAGCCGGCGGGCGAGCTGGCCCTGGAGAAGGTACGGGCGTACGCGCGCGCCTACCGGCGGGCGGCCGGAGCGGACGGGGCCGAGCTGGCGTCGGCGGTGCACCGGGTGTGGTGGGAGCGGCTCAACGACTTCTGGATACTGCGCTGGCGCTACCAGCTCCACGACCGAAGGGCCGACCCGCAGTTTCCCGCGGCGTCGGCCCTGGCGGTGTGGTGGACCCGTGAGTACGAGGCGGTACGCGACGCCTTCGCGGGCTGACCGGCCCCCGTGGGGCCGGTCGGTGGTGGCGGTCGGTGGTGCCGGTCGGTCAGGGGTTGGTGCCCGGGCGGGTCGGCTGCCCGGTGCTGCCCTGCACGGCCGCCGGGTCCGTGGGGTCGCCGGTCGGCGGGTCGGTCGGCTCGTCCGTCGGCTCGCCCGTGGTGCCGCCCTCGTCCGAGCCGTCGTCCGTCGGCTCCGTCGACGGGGTGGTCGGCGGCGTCGTCTGGGGCGTGGTGGGCGGCGTGGTCGGCGGGGTGTACGACGGCGTCCAGGGCTGCTGGTTGCCGCCCGTCGACGTGTCCGGCTCCCGGCTCTCCCGGCTCGGCTCCTGCGACGGCTCGGGGGACTCGACCGGGGACGACGGCGAGTCCGTGACCACCGGCGTCGTCGGCTTGTCGCTGTTCTTCTCGGCGGCCTTGTCCAGGGCGTAGGCGACACCCGCGACGATCGCGATCAGCGCGAGCGCCACGAACAGCATCGCCTTGGCACGGCCGCCCTTGGCGCCCTTGCCGCCGTGGTGCGAGCCGTAGCCGTCCTGGCCGTAGCCGCCGTGACCGCCGTCGTATCCACCGTCGTCCGGGTTCATCGGCGGCAGGATCGGGCCCTGCGAGGTCTCGTGGTGCATCGGGTGGCCCATCACGGCCGTCGCCGCGACACCACCCGCCGGCGTGCGCGCACCCTCGTGCACCTCCACCGGGCCGGTGTTCCACGTGCCGGTGTGGCCGCCCGCCTGCTGGAGCATCTGCAGGCCGTACTGGATCAGCCCGCGCATCTCCTCGGCGCTCTGGAACCGGTCGTCCGGATCCTTCGCCAGCGAGCGCATCACCAGTCCGTCCAGCTCCGGCGGCGCGTCCTGGGCGACGTCGGACGGCGGGACCGGAATGTCCTGGACGTGCTGGTAGACCACCGAGAGCGGGGTCTCTCCCGTGAACGGGGGCCGCAGCGCGAGGAGTTCGTAGAGCAGACAGCCGGTGGCGTACAGGTCCGAGCGGTGGTCGACGGCCTTGCCGAGAGCCTGTTCGGGGGAGAGGTACTGCGGCGTGCCCATGACCATGCCGGTCTGGGTCATCGTCGACTGCGCGCCGTGCAGGGCGCGCGCGATGCCGAAGTCCATCACCTTCACCGCGCCGGCGTGCGTGATGATGACGTTCGCGGGCTTGATGTCCCGGTGCACGATGCCGTGCTGGTGCGAGTACGCGAGCGCCTCCAGCACACCGGAGACGATGATCAGGGCCTGCTCGGGCCCGGGCGCCTCGGCACTGATCAGCAGGTCGCGGATGGTGCGGCCCTCGACCAGCTCCATGACGATGTACGGCACGGACTGGTTGCCGACGACGTCCTCGCCGGAGTCGTACACCGCCACGATCGCGTGGTGGTTGAGGCCGGCGACCGACTGGGCCTCGCGGGTGAAGCGGGCCTTGGAGACCGGGTCCTCCGCGAGATCGGACCGGAGCAGCTTCACCGCGACCGTGCGTCCCAGACGGACGTCCTCGGCCGCGAACACCTCGGCCATGCCGCCGCGTCCGAGACGGTGCGTCAGGCGGTACCGGCCGTCGCCGACCACTCCGCCGATGCCCCACGACTCCGCGGCGGCGCCCGACAGGCCGCCGCCGCCTGCTTCGGATTCGGGTGCCATCAGTCCTCGCCGTCATATGTCCGTCGTGTGGTGCCGTACCGCCGTCACGCTACAGGCTTCGTCCGACACCACGGTCCGAGTGGACCGGCCATCCAACCCTCCGCGCGTATACCGATGCAAATTCCGGCCCTTTCGTGTAACGCTTCCGAGACGCTTCTTACGCGGACGGTCACGGAACGGGCACCCGGCTTGACGTGTCGGTGCCCTGGGGCAGACTTGGCCAGGAAATTCCGGATCAGCGCCGCCACGCGCGCGTAGGGGGAGCACGAATGAGCCAGGACGGCGCACAGGGCCGCTATGCGGGCGGTTCGGTAGCGAACGGCCGGTACCAGCTTCGCGACCTGCTCGGCGAGGGCGGGATGGCCTCCGTCTACCTGGCGTACGACAGCGCCCTGGACCGTCAGGTGGCCATCAAGACGCTGCACACGGAACTCGGCCGGGAACAGTCTTTCCGTGAGCGGTTCCGGCGTGAGGCACAGGCGGTCGCCAAGCTTTCGCACACGAACATCGTGTCGGTGTTCGACACCGGTGAGGACACCCTCGACGGCGCCGTCATGCCGTACATCGTCATGGAGTACGTCGAGGGGCAGCCGCTGGGCTCCGTCCTGGCCTCCGACGTACAGCAGTTCGGCGCGATGCCGGCGGACAAGGCGCTGAAGGTGACGGCCGACGTCCTCGCCGCGCTGGAGACCAGCCACGAAATGGGCCTGGTCCACCGGGACATCAAGCCCGGCAACGTGATGATGACCAAGCGCGGCGTCGTCAAGGTGATGGACTTCGGCATCGCCCGCGCCATGCAGTCCGGTGTCACCTCGATGACGCAGACGGGCATGGTCGTCGGCACGCCCCAGTACCTCTCCCCCGAACAGGCCCTCGGCCGTGCGGTGGACGCCCGTTCCGACCTGTACTCGGTCGGCATCATGCTCTTCCAACTCCTCACGGGACGCCTGCCGTTCGACGCGGACTCGCCGCTGGCCATCGCGTACGCGCATGTGCAGGAGGAGCCGGTCGCGCCCTCGTCCATCAACCGTTCGGTCACCCCGGCGATGGACGCGCTCGTCGCACGCGCGCTGAAGAAGAACCCGAACGAGCGGTTCCCGAGCGCGGCCGCGATGCAGGACGAGTGCCTGCGGGTGCTGGCGGCCGGGCAGACGGGCGCGCCGGTGATCGTGGCGGGCGGTCCCGTCAGCAGCGGATCCGGTGTGGGCTCGGCCGTCTTCCCGCCGGTCGGCCAGACGCCACCGCCCTCGACGCACGGTGTCCAGCAGCCGTACCAGCAGCCGACGCCGCAGCCGGGCCCGTACGGCCCGCCGACGCCGGCCCCTTCCTACGGGTACCCGCAGCAGGCGCAGCCCCCGCCGCCGTCCCCCATGTACCAGACGCCCGCTCCCGGGCCGTACCAGATGTCGCCGCAGACCCCGGTGAGCACGCCCGTGCACAATGGATCCGGCGCGTCGGGCGGCGGCTCCGGGCGGAACATGCCGGTGGTCGTGGGGTCGATCGTGGTCGCGCTGCTCGCGATCGGCGGTGTGATCACCGCGATCTCGCTCAACAAGGACGACCCGGAGGGCGAGGCGGGCGGCGACCCCAGCCAGAGCCAGTCGGTCGCCCCCGGGCACAAGGGTCCCGACCTCACCAAGACCATCGACGTGAAGAAGTGCACCGAGCCCAGGGAGTCGAGCGACGACCCGGCGAAGTTCGAGATCCCCGACTTCACGTACAAGAACATCCAGTCCGTGAAGGACTGCATCCAGGCCGCGGGCTGGAAGATCACGAAGCAGACCCCGGTGGACGAGGCGACGTACGGCGAGGGCACGGTCCTCAGCCAGTACCCGCCGGCCGGTGCGGACGCGTCGGAGGACGACGCCGAGTTCACCCTGGAGATCTCGACGGGCAACCCGGGGCAGTAGCCCCTCTCCCGGTCGCCCCCGCGCGGTGTCCCGTCGCGCTCTTCATCCGTGCGCGGGTGACCGGATGCCGGAATCGTCCCCCCATGTGACGCTGAGTGGGAAACCTCGGCGGTTCGGTACGGGAGGGGGGTCACCCGGTGACTCCAGGACTCCGCGACGCGCGGACGCGGGCACTTCGGTGGCGGGAATCACGGCGGGCGTCACTGCGTGCACCCCTGCGGGTATCACTGCGGGCCTCGCAGCGGGCCTCGCAGGGGCGGGCACTTCGGCGGGGCGCGGCGGGGTGGCGGGCGCTCGGCCCGGTGACGGTGTGCTGGCTGGTGGTGGGCGTCGCACCGGTGGCGTACGGACACGAGCACCCCGGGCCCGCGTCCGCGGCGGCCACGGCGTCCAAGGACGCCCCCTCCAAGCAGTGGAAGAGCGGGCCGTCCCCGCGGGCCACCCCCTCCCCCTCTCCTTCCCCCTCTGCCCCGGCCCCGGCTTCGGGTTCGGGTTCGGGTTCGGGTTCGACGAGCAACCCGTCAGGCATGCCCGGCGCGTCCGGCCCTCCCGGTCGGCGGCCCCCGGCCGCCGCGCCCCCCTCCCCGGCGGTGTCGCAGTCCGCGCCCGCGCCGCCCGCCGAGGCCCCCGGCCCCACCCCGTCCCGCTCCCTCGCCGGCCGCCCCGCCGGGGAGGGCCGCGAACGGCCCGGCCGGCCCCCCGGCCCCCCGAAACCGAGCGACACGGACCCGGCGGCCGACCCGTCACGTAGCAAAACAGCAACAGCCGAGGAGCCGCCGGACGGGGTGGAGGGGGAGACGGACGAGGCGGGCGAGGTCCCCGAAGCGGTACCGCAGACGGAGGCCACGCCCTCCGCTCCGGCGCCCGCCAGCGTGCCCGCCGCGGCGCCACGGCTCGGCTCCCGGACCGCCACCACCGCCGCTGACCGGCAGATTCCCGTGCTCACGCTGGGCGCGGGACTCGCTCTGATGGGGCTCGGGATCGGTTTTCTCGGCGTCCGGATGCGGCGCCGCTGAGGCGTCGGCTGCGCCGCACGACCCTGCGTGTCCTCCCTGAGGCGGAGGCCGGTGTTCCATCTCAGGTCGCTTGTCGGCGTGGGCATACTCGGTATACATACTGAGTATGTCGATTCGCCACGGGCTTCTCGCCCTCCTCGAACGCGGGCCCCGCTACGGCTCGCAGCTCCGCACGGAGTTCGAGTCCCGCACAGGCTCCACCTGGCCCCTCAACGTCGGCCAGGTCTACACGACGCTCAACCGTCTCGAACGGGACGGGATGGTCGCCCAAGGCGGCGAGGACGAGGCGGGCCACGCGCTCTACGCGATCACCGACAGCGGTCGCGAGGAGCTCAGGGCCTGGTTCGAGAAGCCGGTGGACCGCACCAGCCCGGCCCGTGACGAGCTCGCCATCAAGCTCGCCATGGCCGTCGGGGCGCCCGGAGTCGACATCCGCGCCGTCATCCAGTCGCAGCGCCGCCACACCGTGAAGGCGATGCAGGACTACACCCGGCTCAAGGCCCAGGCGCTCGCCGCGCTGGAGAGCGGGGCATCACGGGAGCGCGACGACGTGGCCTGGCTCCTCGTCCTGGAACAGCTCATCTTCCAGACCGAGGCCGAGGCCCGCTGGCTCGACCACTGCGAGGCCCGGCTGATCCGCCTCTCGACGGTCGCCGTCGGCTCGGGGGACCCGCGGCCCGGCGAGTCCGGCGAGCCCGGCGAGCCCGGCGAGCCCGCGCGGACGCCCACGTCGGCCCCCCTGTCCGGCTCCGCGGCCCCGACCACGCCCCGGTCATCCCGGTCCACGTAGTCGTCCCCGCCGGCAACCCCCGCGGCGCCGCACGGCGCCGCCCCTCCCGCTCCCACACAAGGCGCTCCGCGCCCTCCCGCACCTCCGCTCCATCCGCTCCATCCGCTCCGTACGTGAGTCCCGACCGCGTTCGTACGTCCAAGGGGGACCCCTCCATGTCCACAGCGCAGCCCGTGCTGCAACTCCAGAACCTGACCCGCGTCCATGGCACAGGCGCCACCGAGGTGCACGCCCTGCGCGGCATCGACCTCGCTGTCTTCCCCGGTGAACTCGTCGCCGTCATGGGCCCGTCCGGCTCCGGCAAGTCGACCCTGCTCACCATCGCGGGCGGCCTCGACACCCCCACCTCCGGCCGGGTGATCGTCGAGAACACCGACATCACCACCGCCGGCCGCAAGGCCCTCGCCGCCCTGCGCCGCCGCAGCATCGGTTACGTCTTCCAGGACTACAACCTCATCCCGGCCCTCACCGCCGCCGAGAACATCGCCCTGCCGCGCGAGCTGGACGGCACCTCCGCCCGCAAGGCGCGCGTCGAGGCGCTGGCCGCGCTGGAGGAGATGGCTCTCGGGCACCTCGCCGACCGCTTCCCGGACGAGATGTCCGGCGGTCAGCAGCAGCGCGTGGCCATCGCCCGCGCCCTCGTCGGCGACCGGCGTCTCGTCCTCGCCGACGAGCCCACCGGCGCCCTCGACTCCGAGACCGGGGAGTCCGTCCTCGCCCTGCTGCGCGCCCGGTGCGACGCCGGGGCCGCCGGCGTACTCGTCACCCACGAGCCGCGGTTCGCCGCCTGGGCCGACCGCGTCGTCTTCCTGCGGGACGGCGCCGTCGTCGACCAGACCGTGCGCAGCGAGGCCGACTCGCTCCTGACCGGCCAGGCGGCAGAGCGGTGAACAACTGGCTCCACTCCTGGCGCGCCGCGATCCGCATCGCGCGCCGTGACGCCTGGCGGTCCAAGGGACGCAGCTTCCTCGTCCTCGCGATGATCGCCCTGCCCATCCTGGGCGTGAGCGCCGCCGATCTGACCCTGCGCAGCTCCGAGCTCTCCACCGAGGAGAGACTCTCCCGGATGATCGGCGCCGCCGACGGCCGGTTCACCGACGCCACCGTGGACGGCGTGCCGATCCTCCAGGATCCGTCCGGCGATATGAACGCCCCGGCCGCGGACTACGGAGACAGGATGTGGCCGAACGGTCCGACCGACGTCACCAAGACCTTCCCGGCCGGTGCCACGTTCCTCACGGACAGCTACGGAAGCGCCAAGCTGACCACCACCCACGGGCTGCTGCAGAGCGAGATCCGTGAGCTGAAGGCGGACGACCCGATCGCCCGGGGGATCATGACCCTCCGGGAGGGCCGCTTCCCGCAGAAGGCCGACGAGGTCGCCGCCACCTCGCACTTCCTGGAGACCGGCGGGCTGACCGTCGGCTCCACCCTTTCAGCCCGCGGCGACGACCGCGTGTTCCGGATCGTCGGCTCGTACGAACTCCCCAACGATCTCAAGACCGATCAGGTCAACGCCCTGCCCGGCGCCTTCCTCGCCCCGTACGCCAAGGCGGCCGAGAAGGCCGGGCTGAGCTCTTCCGGCATCTCCACCACGTATCTGGTGAAGGCCCCCGGCGGCCTGACGTGGGACGCGGTCCAGAAGGTCAACACCAAGGGTGTGGCCGTCACCTCGCGGGCCGTGCTCCTCGACCCGCCCGCCAGGGCCGACGTCCCGCTGTACGAGAAGGAGGGCTGGGGCGGCTTCCGGGACAGCCCCGGCGCCCGGGCCGCCGAGCTCGCCGCCGTCGGCACGATCGTCGGCCTCGCGATGCTGGAGATCTGCCTTCTGGCCGGGCCCGCGTTCGCCGTGGGCGCCCGCCGCTCGCGCCGTCAGCTCGGGCTCGTCGGCGCCAACGGCGGCGACCGCCACCACATCCGCGCCATCGTGCTGAGCGGCGGCCTCGTCATCGGCGTCGCCTCGGCCGTCGTCGGTACCGTCCTCGCCCTGATCCTGACGTTCGCCCTGCGCCCGGTCCTCGAGGACGCCATGGGCCAGCGGTTCGGCTCCTTCGACATCCGCCCGCTGGAACTGTTCGGCATCGCGATGATCGCCGTGCTGACCGGCCTCCTCGCAGCGATCGTCCCGGCCGTCACCGCGTCCCGCCAGACCGTCCTCGCCTCGCTCACCGGCCGTCGCGGTGTCCGCCGCAGCAGCCGCGTACTGCCGCTGGTCGGCCTGGGAGCCCTGCTCCTGGGCGGTGCGATCGCGCTCTACGGATCGGTGATCTCGGACCAGTTCGTGATCGTCGCGGGCGGCAGCGCCATCGCCGAACTCGGCGTGGTCGCCATGACCCCCGCCCTGGTCGGCCTCTTCGGCCGCACCGGCCGCTGGCTCCCGCTGTCGCCGCGCCTCGCCCTGCGGGACGCCGTGCGCAACCGGGGCCGTACGGCACCCGCCGTCGCCGCCGTGCTCGCCGCCGTCGCCGGAACGGTCGCCGTCTCCACCTACGCGGCCAGCCGCGAGGCCCAGAACGAGGCCGGATACACGCCGGACCTGCCGCACGGCGCGGTCTCCGCGTTCGTGCTGGAGGAGGGCGGCCGGGACGTCCCGGCGGTACGTGACGCAGTGCAGCGGCTGGTACCCGTCGACACCCGCGCCGACGTCCAGCGCGTCCTCGTCGGCAAGCCGAGCTGTTCCCCGTACAGCGACAGCGCGGGCTGCGGCCGCTACGAGATCGTCATCCCGGCGGCCAACGAGTGCCCGCTGTGGGGCACCTTCGAGGAGGGCGAGGATCCCTCGACGAAGTTCACCTCCGAGCAGCGCCGCAAGTTCGCCGAGGACTGGCGCTGCAAGGACAGCCGCGGCGGTGAGCTGGGCGGCGGAGTCTTCGTCGAGGGCGGCCTGCTGGTCGGTGACGCCTCCCTGCTCAAGGTCCTCGGTATCGAGAACTCCGGCGCGGAGAAGGCCCTCGCGGAGGGGAAGCTCGTCTCCTTCGTCAAGGCCCCCGTCGACGCCTCCGGCAAGGTCGGCATCAAGCTGGTCACCGACAACGAGAAGGCGCAGCAGGCCGAGTTGGACGGCAAGCCGGTGCCCGGCGAGGTCAAGGCCCTCCCCGCCCACCTGGTGACCGGTGAGAACGCCTACGGCGTGGGGGCGATCCTCACCCCGGCCGCCGCGAAGGCCGCCGGCCTGCCGACGGTGCCGTTCGGCTCGTTCTTCTCCACCGACTCACTGCCCACCGCCGAGCAGCGCCAGAAGCTCGACGGCGAACTCGCCAAGATCGGCAGCGACACCGGGCTCTACGTGGAGGAGGGTTTCGTCAGCGACACGAGCATCGTGCTCCTCGCGCTGACCGTCTTCGCCGGCCTCGTCACCATCGGAGCCGCGGGCATCGCCACCGGCCTCGCGCAGGCCGACGCCGAGGCCGACCTGAAGACGCTGTCCGCCGTCGGCGCGCCCCCGCGGGTCCGCCGTACGCTCAGCGGCTTCCAGTGCGGGGTGGTCGCCGCGATGGGCGTGATCCTCGGATCGGCGGCCGGTGTGCTCCCTGCGATAGGGCTTCGGCTCACCGAGGGGCGCGAGGAGCTGCGCTTCTACCAGGAGAGCCTCGACCAGGGCTGGGCCACGGCGGCGGAGGCGCCGTACGTCCCGATCGTCGTCCCCTGGGAGACGCTCGCGGCGCTCCTGGTCGCCGTACCGCTCGGCGCCGCGCTTCTCGCGGCCCTGGTGACCCGCTCCCGCGGGGCCTTGGCCCGCCGCGAGGCGACCTGACCGAGCCGGACCGGAGCCGGTCTGATCGGACCGGACCGGCCTGACCGGTTCTGACCGGCGACCGTTGCCGTCCTGTGCCCCCGGAGAAGGGTGGATCACCCTCCTCCGGGGGCACACCGTGTGGTGAGGCATGTGTGCGAGAGAATGGCGGCATGGAGATGCCGAGGAATGAACGGTCGCAGGAGACTCCCCAGGTCCTCATCGTGGGACAGGACGGGATGGCGCTCGGCGGCACTCAGGGTGACGACGAATCCCGCGAGGTCCCGGTGACGGAAATGGTCGAGCAGCCCGCGAAGGTCATGCGCATCGGCAGCATGATCAAGCAGCTCCTGGAGGAAGTACGCGCGGCACCTCTCGACGAGGCCAGCCGGGTCAGGCTCAAGGACATCCACGCCAGCTCCGTCAAGGAGCTGGAAGACGGGCTCGCACCCGAGCTGGTCGAGGAACTGGAGCGGCTCTCCCTGCCGTTCACCGACGAGGCGATCCCCTCCGAGGCGGAACTGCGGATCGCGCAGGCCCAGTTGGTGGGCTGGCTGGAAGGCCTCTTCCACGGCATCCAGACGGCGCTGTTCGCCCAGCAGATGGCGGCCCGCGCCCAACTGGAGCAGATGCGCCGGGCGCTGCCGCCCGGTGCGTCGCACGAGGACGACGACGACCAGGGCCACGGGCACGCGATCCGCTCGGGACCGTACCTGTAAGTGCGTACGAGAGGGCCCGGCACACCTCGGGGTGCGCCGGGCCCTCTCGCATGGCGACAGCGGGGCCGTTCCCGCACGGCGGGCGGGCCGTTCCCGCACGGTGGTGGCGGCGTTCCCGCACGGTGGTGGCGGGGCCGTTCCCACAGGGTGGGCGGGACCGTTCCCGCAGGGCGGCGGGCGTTCCCGCACCGTGGTGGCGGCGGGGGCGTCCTGGTCAGTCGGCCTGGGGCGCCCTGAGCAGGACCTTGCCGACGTGGGTCCCGGATTCCAGGGCCCGGTGCGCCTCGGCGGCGTCCGGCATCTCCACCGTACGGTCGACGACCGCACGTACCGTCCCCGAGGCGATCAGCGGCCACACGTGCTCGCGCACCGCCGCGACGATGGCCGTCTTCTCGTGCAGCGGACGGGACCGCAGAGTGGTCGCGGTGATCGCCCCGCGCTTGGCGAGCAGCGCGCCGAGGTTCAACTCGCCCTTCACACCGCCCTGCAGGCCGATGACCGCCAGTCGGCCGTTGACTGCGAGCGCCTTCACATTGCGTTCCAGGTACTTCGCTCCGACGATGTCCAGGATCACGTCCGCCCCGGCTCCGTCCGTGGCCTTGCGCAGCTCCTCGACGAAGTCCTGCTCGCGGTAGTCGATCAGGATGTCCGCACCCAGCTCGGCGCAGCGCGCGAGCTTCTCGGGGCCGCCGGCGGTGACGGCGACCTTCGCTCCGACGGCCTTGGCGAGCTGGATCGCCATCGTGCCGATGCCGCTCGCGCCGCCGTGCACCAACAGCGTCTCACCGGGCCGCAGATGGGCGACCATGAAGACGTTCGACCAGACCGTGCAGGTCACTTCGGGCAGCGCCGCGGCCGTGACGAGGTCCACCCCGTCCGGTACGGGCAGCAGCTGGCCGACGGGGACGACGACCTTCTCCGCGTACCCGCCACCGACGAGCAGCGCGCACACCTCGTCCCCCACCGACCAGCCGGAGGCACCCGGCCCCAGCGCGGCGATCCGCCCCGAGCACTCGAGACCGGGGTACGGGGAGGAGCCGGGCGGCGGATCGTAGAAACCCTGCCGCTGGAGCAGATCGGCGCGGTTGACGGCGCTCGCCACCACCTCGACGAGCACCTCGCCCTCGGCGGGCACGGGATCGGGCACCTCGGCCCAGACGAGGGCATCGGGACCACCGGGTTCCGGAATCGTGATCGCATGCATGGCGGCGAGGCTACTCGGGCGGTGTCGACAGCGGGGTGACGGGCGCCGCCCGCACGATCGTGATCACACGGTCCGTCAACTGCAGGGGGCTGGCCGCCGGATCGTCGTAACCGAGCAGGCGATGTCCGCGCAACACGCTGACCACGAGGTCCTCGGTCTCCCGCACGTTCTTGCCGACCTCGGACTTTATGACCGGCCGCTCCACCAGATCGAGGCCCGAACCCTGCTGGATCAGGTCCTCCATCACCGTGCCGGCGCTGGGGCTGAGCACCGAGAGGCCGAGCAGCCGTCCGGCGGCGCTGGCGCTGGTGATCACGGCGTCCGCGCCGGACTGGCGCAGCAGTGGCGCGTTCTCCTCCTCCCGTACGGCGGCGACGATCTTCGCGCCCCGGTTGAGCTGCCGCGCGGTGAGCGCCACCAGGACCGCCGTGTCGTCGCGCTGGGTGGCGATGACGATCTGCCGGGCCTTCTGGACCTCGGCGCGGAGCAGAACGTCGCTACGGGTCGCATCGCCGACCACACCGACGAATCCGTCGGCGTTCGCCGTCTCGATCACCTTGGTGGAGGGGTCCACGATGACGATCTGGTCCTTCCGCAGCCCCGTCGCGCAGAGCGTCTGGATCGCCGAACGGCCCTTGGTGCCGAAGCCGACGATGACGGTGTGGTCACGCAAGGTGGACCTCCAGCGGTTCAGCCGCCACTCCTCCCGGGTCCGTTCGGTGAGGACCTCGAGAGTGGTGCCGACCAGGATGATCAGAAACAGTACGCGCAGCGGCGTGATCACCAGGATGTTGATGAGCCGGGCCGCGTCGCTGTACGGGACGATGTCGCCGTATCCCGTGGTGGAGAGGGTGACGGTCGCGTAGTAGGCGCAGTCGAGGAAGTCGAGCGTGCCGTTGGAGTTGTCGTGGTAGCCGTCGCGGTCGGCGTAGACGATCAGGGTCGTCACGGCCAGCACTCCGAGGGCCATCAGCAGCCGCTTGGTCACCTGCCGCAGGGGCTTCTCGACGACACGCCGGGGCATCCGGATACGGGAGGGGGACGTCTTCTCGTCGGCTTGGCGGGCCATGACGTCACGGCTGGGAAGTTTCACGTGAAACATCCTGCCTGGGAAGCGCCGTGCGACGGGACCATGGGCCACGGAAGATCGAGAATCTCCAGGGCCTCTCCACGGCGTGCTCCCCCGGGTGGCACGACGGCCATCCCGTCCGCGGCGGCGATGCCCCGGAGCATCGCCGGGCCGTTGTAGTGCAGGGGCACGGCCTCCTCGCCCTCGTGGACGACGGGGACCAGCCGGGTGTCGTGCGGATGGCCCTGGATCTCGTCCCGTACGGGCACGCGGTACGGCTCGGGGGTCGGAGCCCCCGCCAGGGCGCGGAGCAGCGGTTCGGCCAGGGTGAGCAGGCCGGAGACGGCAGCGAGCGGGTTACCGGGCAGTCCGACCAGATGGCGGCCGGCGTCGAGGCGCGCGAGCAGCATGGGATGTCCGGGACGGACCTTCACCCCGTCGACGAGCAGGACGGCGCCCGCCTTGGCGAGCACGGGGTGGACATGGTCGACGGGGCCGGCGGCAGTGCCTCCGGTGGTGATCACGAGATCGGCGGGGGAGCCGATGACGGCGGCCGCCAGGGCGTCGGCGTCGTCGCCGACGCGGCGGGTGGCGAGCACCTCGGCGCCGAGCGCTTCGAGCCAGGGACCGAGCATCGGTCCGAGAGCGTCCCGGATCAGCCCGTCGTGGGGGAGTCCGGTGGTCAGCAGCTCGTCACCGAGGACGAGAACCTCCACCCGGGGGCGGGCGAGCGTCGGCAGCGCGTCGTACCCGGCCGCGGCGGCGAGGCCGAGGACGACGGGCGTCACCCGGGTCCCGGCGGGCAGCAGCCGGTCACCGGCGCGGCATTCCTGGCCCCGGGGCCGGATGTCCTGGCCGGGCACGACCTCGCGCCGCGCATGCAGATGGCCGCTCGCGTCGGTGCGGGCGTGCTCGCTGCGGATGACCGCTGTGGTCTCGTGCGGTACACGGGCGCCGGTGGCGATCCGTACCGCTGTGCCGTCGGCCAGCGGGGAGGCGGGGGCGTGACCCGCCAGAACGGCCCCTTCCGCGTGGATCTCCCAGGGGCCGGGCCCGGCGACGGCCCAGCCGTCCATGGCCGAGGTGTCGAAGGACGGGAGATCGGTGAGCGCGCGGAGCGGCTCGGCGAGCACATGGCCCATCGCCCGCCCGAGCGGTGTACGGAGAGGGGCTCGGGCGGCCCCCACGGCCGCCCCGGCGCGGGCGGCGACGGACCGCGCGGCGTGCCAGGCGGTGGCGCGGTGTCCTTCGGCGGCCCGGGGTTTCCCGCCGCGCGGCGGGGCGACGAGGGCGAGGACATCGTCCACCCCGTCGTCCTCGGCCCCGGCCCCGGCCCCGGACTCAAGTACGGACTCGGCCTCGGATCCGGCCTCGGATCCGGCCTCGGATCCGGACCGGGGCTGGGGCTGGGGCTGGGGCTGGGACCGGGCTTGGGCCGCACGCTCCTGAGGGGTCATCCTGCCGCGTCCCGCTCCGCTTCGGCCGCCCAGCGATTGGCGAGGGCCGCCGCCTTACGGGCGGCCTCGGCGACCGCCTCGGGTCCACCGCCGGAATCGGCCACCCGGCCTGCCGCGTACCCGACCAGGAACGTGGTCAGCGGTGCGGCGGGGCGGGCGACCCCGTGGGCGGCGTCGCGGGCCAGATCGAGCAGCACGCCGGTGTCGACGTCGATCTCGATGCCCAGTTCGTCCTTGACTGCGGTGATCCATTCGTCCAGCACGTTTCCATGCTCCCTGATCCGGGCCCGGGCCGTGGCGATGTCCTCCCAGGTGTCGCAGTCGAAGGAGGCGAGGGGGGCTGCGGTGACCCGGACGAGCCGCAGCCCCTGGGTGAGCAGACGCAGCGGGAGCCCGGAGAGGGTGCCGTGCGTGGTGGTGAGGAGATCCATTTCACGTCGGAGGGCGGCGGCGCGGTAGGCGGCGAGGAGCGGCTGGTCGCGGCCGTCGGCATCGACGAGGAGGACCGCGTCGAAGCCTGGCGCGGCGTCGAGAGCGTCCAGGAGCCGCCGGCCGGTGTCCTCATCGAGGAACGGCAGGTCGGCGGAGAGCACGAGCACCAGGTCGGCCCCGACCTCGCGCACCCCCGCGCCCAGCCCGGCCAGCGGCCCACCGCCGGGCGGGTCCTCCCTCGCCCACACGACGGGCCGCACGGTCTCCCGCGGCCCGCCGACGACCACGGTGCGCCCGGCGCCGCGGCACCCCGCGAGCACCCGGTCGAGCAGCGCCCGCCCCCCGACCCGCACCCCCGGCTTGTCCACCCCACCGAGCCGCTTCGCGCCTCCACCGGCGAGCACGATGGCGTCATACCCGATCGTCATCCCAGCAGTATGATCCGCCGCCACCCCCAAAGCCCCCCTCCGTCTCAACCAGGGAGACGGGGACACGGTCCGGGTGACCGCGGGCGTGGGAGCCGGGTCGTCGGGCTCGCGCGGAGCGCTGGGTGCCGGGACAGAACAACCAGGTCGCTGGGGCGCGCGGCGCCGCACGTCAGGGTGAAGGCCTGGGGGACCGAGGCCTGGGCATCGAACCTGGGGACCAGGGCATCGAACCTGGGGCCTGGGACCAGGGCATCGGACCTGGGGCATCGGAGGCAGGGTGCCACGGACCACGGACCACGGACCACGGGCTACGGGCCTGGGCCCTGGGGCATCGGACCTCGGGCTCGGGCCACGGGCCTGGGCCCTGGGATGCCTCGGACCTCGGGCCTCGGGCATCGGGCATCGGGCCTGGGCCCTGGGGCATCGGACCTCGGGCCACGAGCCTGGGGCCTGGGGCCTGGGAGACCTCGGGCATCGGGCCTGGGGCCACGGGCATCGGGCCTGGGGCATCGGAGGCAGGGCGCCTCGGGCCTTGGGGGCAGGGTGCCTGGGGCAGATGTCGGGGTTGGGGCGCGGCGCCCGCCGGTACGACGACGGGCGCGGGCTCGCGGGCGGGTGTCCGCCCCGCGAGTCCTGCCCGTCGTGGTCAGAGCGTGCGGAGCAGGACCGTCGGGTGTTCGACGCAGTCGGCGACGTAGCGGAGGAAGCCACCCGCCGTGCCGCCGTCGCAGACCCGGTGGTCGAAGGTCAGCGACAGCTGGACGACCTTGCGGACCGCCAGTTCACCCTCGTGGACCCACGGCTTGGGGATGATCCGGCCCACCCCGAGCATCGCCGCCTCCGGGTGGTTGATGATCGGCGTGGAGCCGTCCACCCCGAACACCCCGTAGTTGTTCAGCGTGAACGTCCCGCCCGTCAGGTCACCCGGCGTCAGCGTCCCCTGCCTCGCCGACTCCGTCAGCCGCGCGAACTCCTCCGTCAGCGACTCTGCCGTCCGCGTGCCCGCGTCCCGGACCACCGGGACGACCAGACCGCGCTCGGTCTGCGCCGCGAACCCGAGGTGCACGGACGGCAGCCGGACGATCTCCCGGGCCGCCGTGTCCACCGTGGAGTTGAGCTCCGGGTATCGCGCGAGGGCGTGCGTGCAGATCCGGGCGAGCAGCGCGAGCAGCGAGATCTTCGGCCCACCCGCCGCGTTCATCGCGGCCCGCGCCGCCATGAGTTCGGTCGCGTCGGCGTCGACCCAGCAGGTCGCGTCCGGGATCTCCGTACGACTGCGCGAGAGCTTGTCGGCGACGGCCCCACGGACCCCGCGCAGCGGAACCCGCTCACCCACCGCGGCGACGGCAGCCGCAGGCACCGGCGCCGGGCGCGCCGCCACCGTCTCGGCGGCGGCCAGGGCCGACTCGACGTCGGCCCGCAGGATCAGCCCGGCCGGACCCGACCCACGCACCTCACGCAGATCGAGCCCCTTGTCCCGGGCCAGCTTCCGCACGAGAGGCGAGATCACCGGTACAGGCCCCGCCACGGGGGCGGAAGCCGGAGCCGGAGCGGAACCGGAAACCGGAGCCGGAGCGGAACCGGAAACCGGAGCCGAAACCGGAGCCACGGCCTTCGCCACCGCAGCGCTCTCGTGACGCACCCGTCGACGCCTCGCCGCCGGCCCGGCCGTGCCGTACCCGACGAGCACGTTGCCCGAGTACTCCGACGACTCGGCCTGCGCCGCCGAGACAGCCGAGGCCTCCGAGGCCCCCGCGTCACCGGACGCGTCCGACCCCGCCGTGCCGCCGACCGCGACCGTCAGGAGCGGTGCGCCGACCGGCAGTTCCGTGCCCTCCTCACCGAAGCGGGCGGTGACGACACCCCCGTAAGGGCACGGCACCTCCACCATCGCCTTCGCGGTCTCCACCTCGACCACCGGCTGGTCGATGGCGACGACGTCGCCCACGTTCACCAGCCAGCGCACGATCTCCGCCTCGGTCAGCCCCTCACCGAGGTCGGGCAGCTTGAACTCGAGCACCTGCGCCATCAGTTACCCGCCTCCCACTGCAGCCGCGCCACCGCGTCGAGCACGCGGTCCACGCCGGGCAGGTGGTGCCGTTCCAGCATCGGCGGCGGATACGGGATGTCGAACCCGGCGACTCGCAGCACCGGCGCCTCCAGATGGTGGAAGCACCGCTCGCTCACGCGCGCGGCGATCTCCCCGCCCGGCCCGCCGAACCCGGTCGACTCGTGCACGACGACCGCGCGCCCGGTGCGCCGCACCGACGCGCAGACCGTCTCGTCGTCGAACGGCACCAGCGAGCGCAGGTCGACGACCTCCAGGTCCCAGCCCTCCGCCTGCGCGGCCTCCGCCGCCTCCAGACAGACCGGTACGGACGGCCCGTACGTGATCAGCGTCGCGCTGCGGCCGCTGCGCCGCACCACGGCCTTGCCGATCGGCTCCACCGGCGCCGGAGCCTCGGGCCGCCAGTCGGACTTCGACCAGTACAGCCGCTTCGGCTCCAGGAAGACGACCGGGTCGTCGGAGGCGATGGCCGCCCGCAGCAGCCCGTACGCGTCCTCGACCGTCGCCGGGGTGACGACGTGCAGACCCGGCGTCGCCATGTAGTAGGCCTCGGACGAGTCGCTGTGGTGCTCGACGCCGCCGATCCCGCCGCCGTACGGCACACGGATCACCAGCGGCATCGGCATCGCGCCCCGCGTGCGGTTCCGCATCCGGGACACGTGGCTGATCAGCTGCTCGAACGCCGGGTAGGCGAAGGCGTCGAACTGCATCTCGACGACCGGCCGCAGCCCGTACATCGCCATGCCGACGGCCGTGCCGAGGATGCCCGCCTCTGCCAGCGGCGTGTCCGTGCAGCGGTCCTCGCCGAACTCCTTCGCGAGGCCGTCCGTGACCCGGAAGACACCGCCGAGCGTGCCGACGTCCTCGCCCATCACATGGACGGTCGGGTCCTCGGCCATCGCGTCGCGCATGGCCCGCTGGAGGGCCTGCGCCATGGTGGCGGGCTTGGCCGTGGCCTTGTCCGCCGCCGTCTTCTGCGCGGTCGTCATCACGCCTCACTCTCGGCGTCGAGCTCGGCGCGCAGCTGCGCGGCCTGCTCGCGCAGCTGCGCCGTCTGCTCGGCGTAGACGTGCGCGAAGAGGTCCATCGGGTCGAGGACGGGGTCGGCGTTCATCCGCTCGCGCAGCGCAGCCGCCATCGTCTCGGCGGCCTCGGCCGCAGCCTGCTTGCGCTCCTCGTCGATGATCCCGCGCTCCGTCAGCTCCCGCTCCAGGATCACGATCGGGTCGTGCGCCCGCCAGGTCTCGACCTCGCCGTCCCCGCGGTAGCGGGTCGCGTCGTCGGCGTTGGTGTGGGCGTCGATCCGGTACGTGACGGCCTCGACCAGCGTCGGTCCGCCACCCCGCCGCGCGCGTGCCACGGCCTCGGTCAGCACCTGGTGGACGGCGACGGCGTCGTTTCCGTCGACGAGCCGGCCCGGCATGCCGTACCCGACGGCCTTGTGGGCCAGCGAGGGGGCCGCGGTCTGCTTGGCGAGCGGCACGGAGATCGCGAAGCCGTTGTTCTGCACCAGGAAGACCACGGGGGCCTGCCAGACCGCCGCGAAGTTCAGCGCCTCGTGGAAGTCGCCCTCGCTGGTGCCGCCGTCGCCGACCATGGCGAGCGCGACCACGTCGTCGCCCTTGAGCCGGGCGGCGTGGGCCAGCCCCACCGCGTGCGGCAGCTGGGTGGCGAGCGGGGTGCTCAGCGGCGCTATGCGGTGCTCACGCGGGTCGTACCCGGTGTGCCAGTCCCCGCGCAGCAGCGTCAGCGCCTGGACCGGGTCCAGGCCGCGGGCGACGGCCGCGAGGGTGTCGCGGTACGAGGGGAACAGCCAGTCCCGGTCCTCCAGGGCCAGGGCGGCCGCGACCTCGCAGGCCTCCTGCCCGGTGGTCGACGGGTACACGGCAAGTCGGCCCTGCTTGGTCAACGCCGTGGCCTGCGCGTTGTACCGACGGCCGCGCACCAGCTCCGCGTAGAGCCGCCGCAGCAGCTCGGGGTCGGTGTCGGCCACCGCGTCCGTGCCGATGACCCGGAAGGGCTCGGCGTCGGGCAGCAGCGGGGTGGGATCCGTGCGCGGCTTCCACGCCGGGGGCGGGGTGGGCCGGTAGGCAGGGGCGGCAGCTGGCGGCTCTTGGACTGTCGAACTGCGCTGTTGCAACGAGTCCACCTCCTCGTGGGAGCGGGCATAAGACCCGAAGGCGGGTGGCGCGGGTGTGGCGCGCCTCACCTACCGATTGTTCGGTCGTGGAGGCATTTTGGCTACAGGCACCCTCAGCCTGTGGACAATCGGTTCTCCACAGCCTGGGATAGAGACATGTCGTCCATGGATGAGAGGCGGGGGGACATGGCGGATGAACAAATGGCCGACGGCTGGGAGCAGGCCCTGGCCCAGAGTCCGGTCGGAGTGCCACAGGGCCCGCCGGCCCGGCCGCTCGACGCGATCGACCGCGACATCCTGCGCATCCTGCAGACGGACGGTCGCGCCTCGATACGCTCCGTGGCCGAACGGGTGCATGTCTCCCGGGCCAACGCCTACGCGCGGATCAACCGGCTGATCGACGACGGGGTGATCCGCGGCTTCAGCGCCCGCGTGAACCACGAGCGCGCGGGCCACGGCGCCTCGGCCTACATCACGCTCAAGATCGTCCAGAACTCCTGGCGCACGGTGCGCGAGCAGCTCCAGGCCCTGCCGGGCGCCGCGCACATCGCGCTGGTCAGCGGGGACTTCGACGTCCTCCTGCTGGTCCACACGCCGGACAACAGAACGCTGCGGGAGCTGGTGCTCACCAAGCTCCAGTCGATCCCCGAGGTGCTCTCCACCCGCACGCTGCTGGTCTTCGAGGAGACGGACCTCGACCCGGACCACTGAGCGGGCCGCCCGCCACCCGCCGCCCGCCGCCCGCCGCCTGCCGCCTGCCGCCCGCCGCCCGCCGACAACACCGGACCCGGCGGGCGCCCCGAAGGGGGCCCGAGCGGCCCCCGACGGACCCGAGCGGCCTTCGACGGACCCAAGCGGCCCCAACCGGACCCGAGCGCCCCCTCAGACAGACCCGGGCGCCCGGCCCGGCCCTCAGCGGGCCGTACGCAGCCCGTCGAAGGCCAGGTGGACCACGGTGTCTGCGAGCTGTTCGCGCTCCGCGTGGGCGCCCGGCAGCGGCCGGTACCACTCCACCAGCGAGTTGATCATTCCGAAGAGCAGCCGGGTGGCGAGCTTGATGTCCACGTCGGCTCGCAGGTCCCCGTCGGCCACGGCCGCCTTCAGCAGGTCGGCCACCCGGTGGTCGAACTCGCGGCGGCGCTCCATCGCCCAGCGCTCGGTGTCGGTGTTGCCCCGGACCCGCAGCAGCAGCGTCACGTACGGCAGCTCCGCGATCAGCACCTCGACCGTGCGCCGGGTGACGTACTCGACCCGCTCGATGGCCCGCCCACGGCCCGCGCCCGACTCGTCGAGGATCCCGAACAGCCCGTCTATGGCCCGGCTGACGGCCCGCCGCAGCAGCTCCTCCTTGCCCGCGACATGGTGGTAGATCGAGGACTTCGAGATACCCGCCGCCTTGGACAGGTGCTCCATGGACGTGCCGTCGTAGCCCCGCTCGTTGAACACCCGTACGGCGACGGAGAGCAGCGTTTCGGGCGTGTACGTGTCACGCTTCGAGGTCGTCATGCCGTCGCCTCCGCCTCGGCCACGGCGGACTCCACCACGGCGGAGCCGACCACGGCCGCCTCGGCCGCGGCCCGCTCGGCGGCGGCCCGGCGGCGCAGCGCCTGCGAGGGGGCATAGCGGCCCGTCGGGTACTCCTCGTGGAGGTTCGAGAGCGTCTCCAGGACCCAGTCGACGCCGAGTTCCTCGCCCCACGCGAGGGGTCCGCGCGGGTAGTTCACGCCGAGCCGCATCGCGGTGTCGATGTCGTCGGCGTCGGCCACCCCGCGCGCGGCGGCGTCGAAGGCGAAGTCGGCGAGCATCGCGACCGTACGGGCGACGATCATGCCGGGGACGTCGCGGATGACGCTGACCTTCTTGCCGACTACCTGGAAGAGGCCGATCGCCTCCTGGAGGGCGTGGTCCTCCACGGTGGCCGAGGGCGCGAGCACGATCCTCTCGCAGGCGGAGAAGTCCAGCGCCAGGTCGATGTGGATGACCGGCATCTCGGCGTCCTCGGCCGCCGTACCGTCGGCGAGGAAGAGCCGGGTGCCGCTCGGCAGCTCGATCCAGCCCGGGTAGCCGGCCACGGCGTCGTCCCCGCGGTCGACCACGATCGCGGTCTCTTCGATCAACTGCTCCAGGGCACGTGCCTGGTACAGGTCGCCCTGGACCGTCACCGAGGCCGGCGGATCGGCGGGCGGGGCGGTGTGCGGCTCGGGGGCCGCCGCGCCGTCGCCGTACGGGAACCAGCCGTGCCCCGACTTGCGGCCGAGGCGCTCCGACTCGACCAGGCGCCGCTGGGCGAGGGAGGGCGTGAACTTGGGGTCCTGGTAGAAGGAGTCCCAGACGGACCGGGTGACGGCCTCGTTCACGTCCTGGCCGATGAGGTCCGTCAGCTCGAAGGGGCCCATGCGGAACCCTCCGCACTCGCGCAGGGCGGCGTCGATGGTGGCGGGGTCGGCCACGCCCTCCTCGTAGACGCGCAGCGCCTCCGCGTAGAAGGGGCGCGCTATCCGGTTGACGATGAAACCGGGGGTGTCGGCGCAGCGCACCGGCGTCTTGCCCCAGGCCTTCGCGGTCTCGTACGCGCGCGTGGCGGCCGAGGCGTCGGTGGCGAAGCCGCTGACGACCTCGACGAGCGGCAGCAGCGGCGCCGGGTTGAAGAAGTGCAGTCCGACGAACCGGCCGGGCAGCCGCAGCCCTCCCGCGATCGCCGTCACGGAGAGGGAGGAGGTGTTGGTGGCGAGCAGCGTGTCGTCGCCGACGATCTTCTCCAGCTCGGCGAAGAGCCCCCGCTTGACCGGGAGCAGCTCGACGATCGCCTCGACGACGAGCGCGGCGTCGGCCAGGTCCGTCAGCGCGGCGGCGGCGTGCAGCCGGGCCGCGGCCGCGTCCCGTGCGGCGCGGCCCATCCGCCCCTTCTCGACCAGGCGGTCAAGGCGGGCGGCGAGGGCGGCCACGGCCTCCTCGGCCCGGCCGGGGGCGCTGTCGTAGAGCCGTACGGGATGCCCGGCGACCAGCGCGACCTGCGCGATTCCCTGGCCCATGGTCCCCGTGCCGACGACGGCGACGGTACGGCTGCGGTCGAGGGCGTCGGCACCGGAATCCGGCGCGGCGCCCGCCCCGGCGCCCGGCGCCGAGTCGCTCACATTGGCGGTCATACGACTGATCCTCCCCGATGGGTTGTCCACAGCTTCGACAGACCCCCTTGTCCCGACCGATCGTTCGGTTACTCTAACTCTGTCCGTCCTTTGCTGCCCACCCGTCTTCCACGACCACCCGTCGTGGAGCGCTCCGCGCGCCGAATCGATCTAGCTCGACGAGGAGTTGGTCCTGTAATGGCCGCCGCTCAGCTGACCACCGACGCCCTGGCCGAGAAGCACCGGTCCACGCTCGACCAGGCTCTCGACACCATCCGCACCCGCGCCTACTGGTCGCCGCACCCCGAGCACCCCAAGACCTACGGCGAGAACGGCTCGCTGGACGCCGCCGCCGGCCTCGAGGCGTACAAGGCGCTGCTGAACACCCGTTTCGAGCTGGACCAGCCCGGCACGGACGCCTGGACCGGTGCCGAGACCTCGCCCTACGGCCCGGCTCTCGGCATCGAGTACCCGCACGCCGACATCGACGTCCTGCTGCCCGCGATGCGCGCCGGCATGGCCGGCTGGCGCGAGGCCGGCGCCGAGGTCCGCGCCCTGGTCTGTCTGGAGATCCTCGCCCGGATCTCCGCGCGTACGCACGAGTTCGCGCACGCCGTCATGCACACCAGCGGCCAGGCCTTCATGATGGCGTTCCAGGCCGGCGGCCCCCACGCCCAGGACCGCGGCCTGGAGGCCGTGGCGTACGCGTACGCGGAGCAGACCCGCACCCCCGGCAACGCCGACTGGTCCAAGCCGCAGGGCAAGCGGGACCCGCTGGAACTCACCAAGGCCTTCACGCCGGTCGCGCGCGGCATCGCCCTCGTCATCGGCTGCAACACCTTCCCGACCTGGAACGGCTACCCGGGCCTCTTCGCCTCCCTCGCCACGGGCAACCCCGTCCTGGTCAAGCCCCACCCGCGCGCGGTCCTCCCGCTGGCGCTCACCGTCCGCGTCGCCCGCGAGGTCCTCGCCGAGGCGGGCTTCGACCCGAACCTGGTCGCGCTGGCCGTCGAGCGGCCCGGCGAGGGCATCGCCAAGACCCTGGCCGTCCGCCCCGAGGTCCGGATCATCGACTACACCGGCTCCACCTCCTTCGGCGACTGGCTGGAGGCCAACGCCCGCCAGGCGCAGGTGTACACGGAGAAGGCCGGCGTCAACACGGTCGTCGTCGACTCCACCGACGACTACAAGGGCATGCTGTCCAACCTGGCGTTCTCCCTGTCGCTGTACAGCGGCCAGATGTGCACCACCCCGCAGAACCTGCTGATTCCCCGCGACGGCATCACCACCGACGCGGGCCCCAAGTCGTACGACGAGGTCGTCGCCGACCTCTCGGCGGCGGTCGGCGGTCTGCTCGGCGACGACGCCCGGGCGAACGCGCTGCTCGGCGCCCTGGTCAACCCGGACGTGAAGGCGCGCCTCGAGGCGGCCGCCGGCCTCGGCGAGGTGGCCCTGCCCTCCCGCGAGGTGGCGAACCCGGACTTCCCGGACGCCGTCGTCCGTACGCCGGTGATCGTCAAGCTCGACGGCTCGAAGCCGGACCCGGAGGCGGCCTACTTCTCCGAGTGCTTCGGACCGGTCTCCTTCGCCGTCTCCGTCGACTCGACCGCCGACGCGCTGGAGCTGCTGCGGCGCACGGTCCGTGAGAAGGGCGCGATGACGGTCGGGGCGTACACCACCTCGCCCGAGACCGAGCGCGCCGTCGAGGAGGTCTGCCTGGAGGAGTCGGCCCAGCTCTCGCTGAACCTGACGGGCGGCGTCTACGTCAACCAGACGGCGGCGTTCTCCGACTTCCACGGCTCCGGCGGAAACCCGGCCGCGAACGCGGCCCTGTGCGACGGAGCGTTCGTCGCCAACCGCTTCCGGGTGGTGGAGGTCCGCCGCCAGGCGTGATCTCCCGGGCTCGCGGGGACCCTACGGGGTCTCCGCGGGCCGGTCACGCGCCGGGAGTGATCTCGGCGTACCGCTGCACCCACGCGTGCATCGCGATCGCCGCCGCGGCGCCCGCGTTGATCGACCGGGTCGAACCGAACTGGGCGATCGAGCAGACCATCTCCGCGTGCTCGCGGGCCTCCTCGGTGAGGCCCGGCCCCTCCTGGCCGAAGAGCAGCACACAACGGCGCGGCAGCACGGTCCGCTCCAGCGGCACCGCGCCCGGCAGATTGTCGATGCCGATGATCGCCAGGCCCTCGGCCGCCGCCCACGCGGTCAGCGACTCGGTGTCCGGGTGGTGGCGCACATGCTGGTAGCGGTCGGTGACCATCGCCCCGCGACGGTTCCAGCGCCGCCGGCCGACGATGTGGATCTCCTTCGCCAGGAAGGCGTTGGCGGTCCGCACCACAGAGCCGATGTTGAAGTCGTGGCCCCAGTTCTCGACCGCGACATGGAAGTCGTGGCGCCGGGTGTCCAGGTCGGCGACGATCGCCTCACGCGTCCAGTACCGGTACCGGTCGACGACGTTGCGCCGGTCGCCGTCCGCCAGCAGCTCCGGGTCGTAGCGCTCGCTGTCCGGCCAGGGCTGGGGATGCGGCCCCACACCGACCTCGGGGGCGTACCCGTCGTCGTACTGGATCGGCTCGGACTGTTCAGCGGTGCTCACCCCACGAGGGTACGGGGGGCGGGTTCCTCACCCGAACGGCGCTGCTCGGGCACCTCGCCTCCCCGGCGGGAGAGCAGCCGGTCCCAGCCGCGCCCCACCCGCGCGCCCAGCCACACCAGGAACGCCGTCGGCAGGAACACCGCGTCCGCGGAGATCATCGCGAGCGAGAACAGGGGCAGCCCGAGGAGCACGGCGATGCCGGCGTGCTCCAGAATCATCGCGATCAGCAGGACATTCTTGGCCTTGCGGTTGAGCAGGGCGAAGGGGAAGGCGACCTGGATGAGCACGGTGCCGTACGTCAGTACCAGCACCAGCACACCGCTGGAGCCGAGCAGATCGGACAGGGCGGGCCAGGGCGTGAAGTAGTCCAGCTGAAGCGGGTAGTAGAGCGCGGTGCCGTCCTGCCAGCGCGAACCCTGGATCTTGTACCAGCCGGCCGTCGCGTAGATCAGACAGACCTCGGCCATGATCACGACGAGGGTCGCGTTGTGGGCGAGGTTGGCGAGGACGTCGAGGAGCGTGCGGGGCTCGCCCGGGGCGTATCGGCACACCCACCACCACAGCGCCTGCGCCAGCCACAGCACCCACAGCATCACCAGGAGCCACAGCGAGCCGGTGATGTCGGCGAAGTACGTGGCGGCGAGCAGGAAGCCGCCCAGCACCGTCCACAACAGCGGCCCGACCACATCGCGACGCGCCTCCCGCCCCTCGTCCGCCTCACGGGCCTCACGGGCCGCCCTGCGGGCGTCGATGGACCAGACCTGGCCGCAGCGGGTCAGGACGAGGTAGACCGCGGCGAGATGGACCACGTTGTCCCCGCCGTCGCCCATGAAGACGGAGCGATTCTGCAGAGACAGCACGCCGACCATGAAGACCACCGACATGGCGCGGGTACGCCAGCCGAGCAACAGCAGGAGCGCGGAGAGGACGGCGAGGCCGTAGACGATCTCGAACCAGAGGGCGCTGTCGGACCACATCAGGGCCGTGAAGGCGTCGTTCTGGGCGATCAGCTGCCGGCCCATCTCCCATGCCCAGGGGCCGTCGGGGCCGTAGAGCTCATGCCGGTGGGGCAGCTCGCGCAGCAGGAAGAGCAGCCAGGTGAGGGAGAAGCCGATCCGGACGATCGCGGTCTGGTACGGGCCGAGCGCCGAGGCCGTCACCCGCTGGACGCGCCGAGCGAGCCGCCGGTCGAACGGCTCCCGCACAGAGGCGGGGGCGTTGGCGGCGGGGCCTTCGGCTTCCACGGCGCTGACGGCCTTCTTGCCGTTTGCGGCGTTCTCGGCCTTCTCGGCGTTCTCGGCCGTCTTGCCGTTCTCGGCGTTCTCGGCGCCTCCGGCGTCCGGGTGCGTGAATGATCGGTTCACCTGGCCGCCTCCGTACGGTCGTCACGCGCCCCGCCCGGCAGATCGGCGGCGGTCACCTTCCACCACGGGAGCTCCCGGTGAACGGGTTCCGTACCGGTCTTCTCGGTGCTCCACGACGGGGCGGGAACGCCGCGCGTGGTGGAGCGGAGCTGTATCTGCTCCACGACGCCGCCGAGCCGCTGCTCGTCGAGACGGAGCATGACGATCCGGCGGATGTAGCCCTCGGAGAGCCGGCCCCGCAGACCGTTGGGCAGATGGTCCTCGGTGTGCGAGTTCAGGTAGAAGTCCCACGCCCGACGGAGTTCGTTCTGTCGGGTGTGGCTGGGCACGAGGCTGCCGCGTATCGCCTCGGCGTCCTGGGCCGTCAGATCGATCCAGCCGGTCGTGCGCGGGGTGCCGTCGCCGTCCGCGACCCGGGCGCGGACCTGGACGGCGACGTTCTGCTGGAGCGGATTGGGGGCGAAGAGCTTCCAGTTCTGCTCGAACTCGGGATACACCCAGTCGTCGACCGCGGCGCCATGCTGCTTGGTCAGCGTGTTCGACGGCGCGACGTGCAGAAACACCATCGCGAGGTGGACGCAGGCGAGGACGCCCACGACGGCGAGCGAGACGGCCGCGACGACCTGGAACGGAAGGGAGAGGGCGGCGATCCCGGCGCCTCCTCGTGGACCCGGTCGCGGCAACGGGCGCTCCTCGCGCGTGTCCGCGTCGTCGTGCGCTTCCATCCCGCCCCGATCCCGATCGGTCCGCCCTCGGTTATCCACAGGGTTGACACCATACGGGCCGCCGACCGACCATTGAAGTCATTCAACCGAACGATCGGTCGGTAGGGAGTGCGATGACCGCAGGGACGGCAGCGACCGCAGTGACCGCGAACGCGCAGAGCGCGCGGGCGGCCGCGCACGGCGAGCAGGACACGGCGGCGGAGGCGGCACAGGCCGCCTACGAGGCGGTGTTCGACGCCGCCGTCGCCGCCGACGAGCGCATCGAGCCGCGCGACTGGATGCCCGACGCCTACCGGGCCTCCCTCGTCCGCCAGATAGCGCAGCACGCCCACTCCGAGATCATCGGAATGCAGCCCGAGGCCAACTGGATCACCCGCGCGCCCTCGCTGCGCCGCAAGGCGATCCTCATGGCCAAGGTCCAGGACGAGGCAGGCCACGGCCTGTACCTGTACAGCGCGGCGGAGACCCTCGGCACCGGACGCGACGAGCTCCTCGACAAGCTCCACGCCGGCCGCCAGAAGTACTCCTCGATCTTCAACTACCCCACGCTGACCTGGGCCGACGTCGGTGCCATCGGCTGGCTCGTGGACGGCGCCGCGATCACCAACCAGGTCCCGCTCTGCCGCTGCTCCTACGGCCCGTACGCCCGCGCGATGGTCCGCATCTGCAAGGAGGAGTCCTTCCACCAGCGCCAGGGGTACGAAGCACTCCTCGCCCTCTCCCAGGGCACCGAGGCCCAGCACGCCATGGCGCAGGACGCGGTGAACCGCTGGTGGTGGCCCTCGCTGATGATGTTCGGCCCCCCGGACGACGAATCGGCGCACTCCGCGCAGTCCATGGCCTGGAAGATCAAGCGGCACTCCAACGACGAACTGCGCCAGCGCTTCGTCGACATCGCCGTCCCCCAGGCCGAAGCCCTCGGACTCACCCTCCCCGACCCGGACCTGCGCTGGAACGAGGAGCGCGGGCACTACGACTTCGGCCCCATCGACTGGGCCGAGTTCTGGGACGTCCTCAAGGGCAACGGCCCCTGCAACGAACAGCGCCTCGACCGGCGCCGCCGCGCCCACGAAGAAGGCGCCTGGGTCAGAGAGGCAGCCGCGGCATACGCCGACAAGCACACGGCCGCCCAGCAGCACACGCACAAGAACACGGACACGGACACGAACGTGGAGGCACGGGCATGACCACCGACGGATGGCCGCTGTGGGAGGTCTTCGTGCGCTCGCGCCGCGGGCTGTCCCACACGCACGCCGGCAGCCTGCACGCGCCGGACGCCGAGATGGCCCTGCGCAACGCCCGGGACCTCTACACCCGCCGCAACGAAGGCGTCTCCATCTGGGTGGTCCCCTCCACCTCGATCACCGCCTCCTCGCCCGACGAGAAGGACCCGTTCTTCGAACCGTCGGCGGACAAGCCCTACCGCCACCCGACCTTCTACGAGATCCCCGAGGGAGTGAAGCACCTGTGAGCGAAGCACCCGTGAACGCGACCGCCGGCACCACCGGCACCGCCGCGATCACCGAAGCCGCCCTCGCCCTCGGCGACGACGCCCTCGTGCTCTCCCACCGACTCGGTGAGTGGGCGGGCAACGCCCCCGTCCTGGAGGAAGACGTCGCCCTCGCCAACATCGCGCTCGACCTCCTCGGCCAGGCGCGCATCCTCCTCTCCCTCGTCGGCGACGAGGACGAACTGGCCTACCTCCGTGAGGAACGGGCCTTCCGCAACACCCAGCTCGTCGAACAGCCCAACGGCGACTTCGCCCACACCATCGCCCGCCAGCTCTACTTCTCCACCTACCAGCGACTCCTCTACGGACAGCTGGCCGCAGGCGACGGCCCCCTGAGCGGCCTCGCAGCGAAGGCCGTCAAGGAAGTCGCCTACCACCAGGACCACGCCGAGCACTGGACCCTCCGCCTCGGCGACGGCACCGACGAGAGCCACGCCCGCATGCAGCGCGCCTGCGACGCCCTCTGGCGCTACACCGGCGAACTGTTCCAGCCCCTCGAAGGTCTCGGCGTGGACCACGAAGCACTCCGCGACGCCTGGCTCGACTCGATCACCGCCGTCCTCGAACGGGCCACCCTCACCGTCCCCGGCGGACCCGACACCGGCGCCTGGCGCGCAGGAGCCGGCCGACAGGGCCTGCACACCGAGTCCTTCGGCCGCATGCTCGCCGAGATGCAGCATCTGCACCGCAGCCACCCGGGGGCGACATGGTGACCACGACCATGACGGACCTGGAGCGGGAACTGGCCCGGATCGCCGGCGCCGTCCCCGACCCCGAACTGCCCGTCCTCACCCTCGAGGAGCTCGGCGTGCTGCGCGGCGTCCAGGTCCTCGGCCCCGGCCGCGTCGAGGTCGAACTGACCCCGACGTACACCGGCTGCCCCGCGATCGAGGCGATGTCCTCCGACATCGAGCACGCCCTGCACCGGCACGGCGTCCCCGACGTCTCCGTCGTCACCGTCCTCGCCCCCGCCTGGTCGACGGACGACATCAGCGACGAAGGACGGCGCAAACTCGCCGAGTTCGGCATCGCCCCGCCCCGCCCCCAGGGCCCGGCCGACGGCCCCGTCCCCCTCACCCTGGCGATCCGCTGCCCGCACTGCGGCTCCACCGAGACCGAGCTGCTCAGCCGGTTCTCCTCCACGGCCTGCAAGGCACTGCGCCGCTGCACGGCCTGCCGTGAACCGTTCGACCACTTCAAGGAGTTGTAGATGCAGTCCTCACGCTCCGGACGGGCTGAGTTCCATCCGCTCCGGGTGAGCGAGGTCGAGCAGCTCACGGACGACTCGGTGGCCGTCACCTTCGCCGTCCCGACCGAGCTCCGCGACGCCTACCGCCACACCCCCGGGCAGCACCTCGCCCTGCGCCGCACCGCGCGGGACGGCGAGGAGATCCGCCGTACCTACTCGATCTGCGCGCCCGCGGCCCCCACCGGCCAGGATCCCGTCCTGCGCGTCGGCATCCGGCTGGTCGACGGCGGCGAGTTCTCCACCTACGCCCTGAAGGAACTGGCCGTCGGCGACACCGTCGACGTCATGGAGCCCATGGGCCGCTTCACCCTCACGCCCCGCCCCGGCCGCTTCGCCGCCGTCGTCGGCGGCAGCGGCATCACCCCGGTCCTCTCGATGGCCGCCACCCTGCTCACCCAGGAACCCGACGCCCGGTTCTGCCTCGTACGGAGCGACCGCACCGCCTCCTCCACGATGTTCCTGGACGAGGTCGCCGACCTCAAGGACCGCTTCCCCGACCGCTTCCAGCTCATCACCGTGCTCTCCCGCGAGGAGCAGCAGGCGGGACTCCCCTCCGGGCGCCTCGACCAGGAGCGGCTGACCGGTCTGCTCCCCGCGCTCCTGCCCGTCGACGACGTCGACGGCTGGTTCCTGTGCGGCCCGTTCGGCCTCGTCCAGGCCGCCGAAAGCGCCCTGCGCGGCCTCGGCGTCGCCCGCTCCCGGATCCACCAGGAGATCTTCCACGTCGACGACGGCTCGGCGCCCGCCTCCGCACCCCCCGCGTCCGCCCCGGCCCACGCCACACTCACGGCGACCCTGCACGGCCGCTCCGGCAGCTGGCCGGTGCAGAAAGGCGAGACGCTGCTCGAAACGGTCCTGCGCGCCCGCGCCGACGCCCCCTACGCCTGCAAGGGCGGGGTCTGCGGCACATGCCGCGCCTTCCTCGTCGACGGCGACGTCCGCATGGACCGCAACTTCGCGCTGGAGCCGGAGGAGACCGAGGCCGGATACGTCCTGGCCTGCCAGTCCCACCCCGCCACCGCGGAAGTGGAGCTGGACTTCGACCGCTGACCGTCCCCGCGCAGCCATTCCCTTCCTCTAGAACCTGTTCTATCTTGACGATCCGTCAGACAGGCAACGGGAGGGCACGGCCGTGGACTTCACCTTCACCGAAGAACAGCAGGCGGCCGTCGAGGCGGCCAAAGCGGTCTTCTCCGGCGTCACACCCGACGCCGTACCGAGCCCCGCGCTCACCCCCGGAGCCGTCGCCGACGACTTCGACCGACCGCTCTGGTCCCGCCTCGCCACCGCCGACCTCCTCGGCATCGTCCTCGACCCCGAACACGGCGGCGCGGGCCTCGACACCATCGCCCTCTGCCTCGTCCTCCGCGAATCCGCACGCGTCCTCGCCCGCGTCCCCCTCCTGGAGACCAGCGCGGTCGCCATGACCATCCAGCGCTACGCCGACGTGCACACCGCGGCCGAACTCCTCCCCCGCGTCGCACGCGGCGAACTCGTCCTCACCGCCGCCTCCAACGGCCGCACGGGCCACGACCCCGCCGAACTCGCCGTCACCGCCCACCGCGACGGCTCAGGCTGGATCCTCGACGGCCTCCAGAGCGCCGTCCCCTGGGCCCACAGCGCCGACCGGATCGCAGTCCCCGCCCACACTCCGAAAGGACGGACCGTCCTCGCGCTGCTCCCCCGCACCCACCCCGGCCTCACCCTCGCCGAGCAGTACTCCACCAGCGGCGAACTCCTCGCCGAACTCCGCCTGGACTCCGTACGCCTCGACACCACCGACGTCATCGACACCGACGGCGCCTGCAACTGGCTCCACGGCGTCCTCACCACCGGAACCTGCGCCCTCGCCCTCGGACTCGGCGAGAACGTCCTCACCATGACCAGCCGGTACACCGGCAAACGCGAACAGTTCGGCCACCCCGTGGCCACCTTCCAGGCCGTCGCCGTCCAAACAGCGGACCGCTACATCGACCTGCGCGCCATGGAGGTCACCCTCTGGCAGGCCGCCTGGCGCATCAGCAGCGGAGCCGGCGGACCACTGCCGTCCGCCGCGGACATCGCCGTCGCCAAGATCTGGGCCTCGGAAGGCGTACGCCGCGTCGTACAGACCGCCCAGCACCTCCACGGCGGCTTCGGCGCCGACACCGAATACCCCCTGCACCGCTACCACGCCTGGGCCAAGCAACTCGAACTCGCCCTCGGCCCGGCCGCGGCCCACGAGGAAACCCTGGGCGACCTCCTCGCCGCCCACCCCCTCGGCTGATCCCGCCGGTCAGACCCGCCCGGCCGTCCACAACCTCACAGGGCAGTACCTCTAGGCCCGGACTTCGCACATGGTGTTTCAGGTGTCCAGCCAGCGGGGGCGGGTTTCGTCGATGCCGAGTAGTGCGAGGAGGTGGGCTTGAACA